>NZ_SMMD01000627.1 GCF_009711475.1 Fulvivirga aurantia | reverse complement strand
GAATAACCTCCCAATCGGAGTCATAGGTCTTTTATTTGCTGTGATCTTTTCTGCTGCCATGTCTTCTACTTCATCAGAGCTCAATGCACTTGGCTCTACTTCGGTAATAGACTTTTACAAAAGAAAGATCAAAAAGGGGGCTTCGGACCAACACTATCTAAAATCTTCTAAACTGTTTACTCTGGCATGGGGTATTTTAGCCATTATATTCGCTTCCTATTTATCGTTGTTCGAGAACCTAATTCAGGCTGTAAATTTAATAGGCTCATTATTTTACCCTATTGTATTAGGTATTTTTGTAGTTGCATTTTTCTTTAAGTATATAAAAGCCAATGCAGTCTTTATAGCTGCAATTATTAGCCAGGCAATAATCATCCTCATTCACTATTTAAATGTGATAGACAGTGCCGGAGTGTTTACCATGGGGTTTTTATGGTATAATGCTTTTGGATGTCTCCTGGTTGTGATCATAGGCCTACTAATTCAGGCAGTATCCAAAGTAAAAAGCAGTTGATCTGGTTTAATTACCCATTGAAATGACCTCTTTCTTTCTAGCCTCTTGATTTTTCGTTAAATTCGTCTTTGGACAAGTTTTACCGGTGGCAATGAAATTAAATAAGGAGTCTTTTCAGTTCAGTTTCTTACTAATATATGCAATAGCAGCGCTAATTAGTGTCATACTTATAGTTTCTGCACTCATATATATAAATGCTGTTGTAGAGATCAATGATGATTACACTAAGAAGAGAGAGCCTCTCATATACAATGCTCAGATGTCAAATGTTGATATCAACAGACACGCTAATTACTTTCAGGCATATCTAAAATTTGGTAATGAAGAAGATAAAAAAGAGGCTGAGCATAAGTTGTTTCAAAAACTGCCCGATCGCCTTGCTGCGATCATAAAATATTCTAAATTACTCGAGGATGAGCAGTTTTATATTATGGCTCAAGATATGGAATCGCAGTTTAAAAAGATTCAATCTACCTACTCCCAGTTTTCTACTACTAGTGATAAAGATGCATTGTTGAGGGATAAATACCTGCCAATGCTGAATAAATATGGTTTAACGGCAAAGGCCATCAATGATTATAACTTCGACAATTATGGTGATAAGCTGGTAAATGTATTCGAAAACCTTAATAATTATAAATACTTCGCATTAGCGGTATTGGTTGTGATGTTTTTTGGTTTGTATTTGGTTATTAATCGCACAAGTAGAAAAATCAAAAAAGGCATAAATAAGTTAAAGGCAGATATCGGTGTTATTGCTGAAGGAAACTTGCCAGAGAAAATTGAAGAGTCAAACAATGAGTTAAGCTTGATAGAGCAAGCCTTAATTAAACTGGTGGATAATCTAAAAACAGTAAAGTTATTCGCTATTGAAGTTGGAAAAGGAAATTTTGATACTGATTTGTCAGTATTCAACAATGAAGGCGAGCTTGGAGAATCATTGGCAGAGATGCGAAGCAGCCTAAAACAAGTTGCCGATCAGGGTAAGATTAGAGATTGGACGAATACCGGCCTTACCAGGTTCAATACGATCATTCAGGAAAATGCCAATGACCTTGATGAGTTAACCCGAAACCTTATTACAGATCTTGTTAAATACACTGGTTCAATTCAAGGTAATTTATTCTTACTCAATGAAGAAAATGCTGAGAATATTAAGCTGGACTTGATGGCCTGGTATGCCTATGACAGAACCAAGTTTATGGAAAAGACTATAGAACCAGGTCAGGGGTTAGTTGGTCAAGCATACTTGGAACAACAAGAAGTATATCTAAAAGAAATACCACAGGATTACGTAAACATAACCTCAGGATTAGGGCGGGCAAACCCTACATATATTTACGTTCAACCCATGATAGCTAATGAAAAGGTTGAAGGCGTAATAGAAGTAGCGTCTTTTGAGGCATACCCGGAACATGTGAGAGAATTTTTATCAGACGTATGTGAAAATATAGCCTCTGCAGTAAGCACTGCTAAAAACAATAAAAACTTAAATAAAATTGTAGCAGAGTCAAACGAACTCACCGAGCAGTTGCAGAGCCAGGAGGAAGAGTTGAGACAAAATACTGAAGAACTACAAGCCACTCAGGAAGACATGTCTAGGAGAATTAGAGATTTGGAAGCCGAGAATGAGCAACTTAAACAACAAGTAGAAAAGGAATAACCATAAAAAAAGGTGTTCGCTTTTGCGAACACCTTTCATTTATCAAATAATTTGTTGTTTAAGAAGTCCAATCACCTGTTGTAGAAACTTCTCCTTGATCATATAGAGTAAATGTACCTGCTGTACCTTCTGCATTCCAGGTATACTCAACTTCAATTACATAACCACCATTATCATCACCGCTAAAGGATTGAAGAGTACCTGATCCGTCTGCGTTAACAACGAGACTTAGCTTAGAGTCAAAAATGAAGTAATCAAAAGTAAAAGATCCATCAGCTGATTCTTTCCATTGATATCTTAATGCGGAAGAACCATCATTATTAGCATTACTAAATATTTCAAGATAGCCCTCCATAAGATCTGATTTACTTTCTGCTCCTTTAACTACACTAATAAATCCATCATCATTGTAATTCATGAAATATTCGAAATAATAAAATAAATCATCTTCACTGATTTGATAAGCAACTGTAATGGAATTGCCTTGACCATCACTTGAAGTCCAGGTGTACACTATTACATTCTCTTTTGTAGCAGAGGTTCTCCCGTTTGTATTAATTGGTTTTGTAGATTTTTCAGCTCCTTCAGGAACTTCAAAATAATAAGAATGATTAGTCAAAGTGTTCACTTGCTCCATAAACGAGTTAATAGCCTTTGCTTCTTCAGAGTTTGACGAAGCAATTGAAGAAGGAATCTCTATTGGTGGATTTTCCTGGTCGAATGCGAGAGCAGCTTGTTCTAGTTGTTGGTCAGGACTAGGTTCATCATCTTTACTACATGCAGTAGCTAAGACAGCAACCAATGCCAATAGAAACAATTTGTTAACAATTTTCATAGTGTTTGTGAAATTTAAATATGTGTAGAATTAATTATGATTTAATAATTTTCTGAGGTTTATACCTTAATCATGTAAAAAGTAAACTCCGGACCTAAATATTTTCTCTTTTAATCCAGTTGGCGGTATCTGAAGCGAGTTGATCAATTAAACTTTCAGATGATATTTTTTTAGGTCTTTTAAAAGAATGGTCTGCATGAGGATACTTACATAAAGTGGCATCACCCAATGATGATGTAAGTGTTTCGATAAGATCTAATTGAGCCAGTTTGTCTTTCTCTCCTTGTAGGAATAACAAAGGCTTTTGCACTTTAAACAAATGTTCACCTCGAGTATTTGATGCCTTACCTGGAGCATGCAGTGGAAAGCCATAAAAAACTACACCATGAATGAAGTGAAGTGAGTCTTCAGCCATCAGAGTTGATGACATTCTTCCTCCATAAGATTTACCAGCCAGGAACATGGGGGTGTGAGGGTATTGCTGATACATTTGTTGTGCTGCTTTCTTTATTCCATGCATAGCCTTTTTAGGTGATCCGGGAAGTTTCTTCCCCATTTCCATGTAAGGAAGATTAAATCTAAGTGTCCCAATATTTTTATTGGCCAAACTTTCTGAAAGCTCTTCCATAAAACTATGTTTCATACCGGCTCCAGCTCCGTGAGAAAGAACGATTAGCGCTTCTAAGGGTGTGGGAATAGTAAGAAGACCACTAAGGGTCCCAGGATCAACGTCAATATCAATCGTGATATCGTGTACAGAGTAAGCCAATTTTATGAAAAATAAGTGTGCAACCTTTTTTAATTATTACGCATCTCTAAATTATAAATCTTCAAACTACAAAACCATGAAAACCTCATTCTTCTTGTTCCTATTTTTGGTTGTCTGTCCTGCGATGGCACAGCAATCGACTCTAATGCCCTTTAGTAAGCTTATCATCAGTCCGAAAATCGAAGTTGTACTTAAAAAAGGTGACAAAGAACAAATCAATTGGCAATCTATCGGGGTCGCGGAAGATAGAGTGCACTTGAATGTTAAGAATAACACTTTGCACGTTTATCTGGAGGAAGCCAAGATCACCACCAGATATCAAAAAGATTCGTTTGGTAAGAAGTACCCTATGTATGGTGACGATGTTTTAGTCAAAGCTGTGATTACTTACGTGGACCTTGAACGAATAGAAATTAGAGGTGAGGAAAAAATCACTGTTTTAGGAGAAATGGAGATCGAAAATAAGTTTGTTTTAAAAGCTTATGGCGCTACCGATATTTTATTTGATGGTGTAAAAAGTGAAAAGTCAAAATTTGTTTTAATTGGTGAGAATAAATTGACATGTAATGGTGGCAGTACTAAAAGGCAAAAAGTCAAACTAATAGGGGAGAATAAAGTGTTTTGTGAGAAAGTAATGTCTCCTAAGTCAAAGGTGAGTAGTATAGGAGAAAGTGATATTCATCTATTTGCAGATCAACAAATGAAAATAAGCGCTATCGGTGAATCTGACTTTACTATTTATGGTGCACCCTTAATTAGAAAAGCATTGATGATAGGTGAAAACCGTGTGATTAGAGAATAAAAAAAGACCATTTGAGCTATGGTCTTTTTCTCATTTTGTCTAATCACATGGCAGGAGCTTCGCAAGGGTTACACGATTTGTGTATTGTGAAAGCAATTGGTTCATTTCCGCTCACTTCAAATGTTGCATTTGGTATTTTCTTCCAGTTTTCACATGTAGACCGACTTGGTGTACGTTCGTTTGGAGTACTATCTATTTTTTCCTTAGTGAAGACCTCATATTTCCCTTTAG
>NZ_SMMD01000762.1 GCF_009711475.1 Fulvivirga aurantia | reverse complement strand
CATTGAAAGAGGCCTCTTACCAGATCAGGAAGCGCGAATTTTCTGATTATCCTATATTTCCTATTTCAAAATTTGATCTTCCTATAGGCCAATTGCTTATAGGCAAGAATGAGCTAGCCACCAACTGGAACTACAATGCATCTTACCTTGATGAATTTGTGCAATTAGAAATTGTAGCTAAAGATAAAACTGATGAGTTTAAAAGAGCTTACAAGGATCCTGATGAGTTTTGTTGCCTGTTTGTGGTGGATGATGATTTCACAAATTTTGTCTATATTCCCTATCCGGAAGAATAGCTTGGCAATTGTTGACGAAAAAGGAAATCTGCACTTTTCTAATTTTATTCTGTTTCGTTGGTTTTTCATATGCTCAAATCAACAACAAGCTTCTTTTTGATCAGATTTTCATTCCCGGGGAGATCGTCCAAAACCCAATTTATGATGTAGAACAAGGGCCCTATGGATTGATGTGGTTTGCCATAAATGATGGCATTCTTCGATACGATGGCTATGAGTTTGAAACATTTAGTGTAAACGATCAGGCAAACAAGCCTTTGTCGGATGTAGTGTTTTACGACATGCTTTTTATCGATGACAGCACCATGCTCGTAGCCACGAGAAGCAAGGGTTTGTTAAAATTTGATCATCACTCAAAGCAGTTTACTTCACTGTTAAATAACAATTCACCTGCTTTTTTTAGACTCACAAAACTGGAAACAGGAGAGATCTATGCTTCTGCAGGGGCTAAAGGCTTATATAAAGTTGAAGCAGACTCGATTAAAAGAATTGTAGATAGGCCAATAGGTGCAATTAAAGCATCTCCAAATAATTCTTTACTTTTCTCAGTACTAAATGAGGTTTATGAGTTATCCAGAGGGAATATTACTCAGATAAATAAGCTGGCAGAGGGTTTAAGAATATCAAGTATTGGTTTCAACGGCTCTAACATCTGGCTTGGTACAGCAAGAAATGGTTTGTTTGAAATTGGCCCTGCAGGTGTTTCCAAGATTTATGATTGCAATTCCCAAGTCAACGCTATATTCTCAGACAAGCAACTAAATATCTGGGTATTGACTCATAGCGAAGGTGCAGCGATTTACCATGAAGGTAAGTTTATGAAATCAACTAAAGAGCTATACAGTTCACATTCGCTAACTTCTAACCGGGCACTGTCTATAGTGCAAGATCAAAATGAGATTATATGGGTGGGCACCTCTGCGGGCATAAGCAAGTATGACCCCTTCAAAACCAAGTTTGAGATATATCAACACAACCCCATGGAGGCCTCTTCTATAAGCGGAAATTTAATAAGAGGTATTTATGAAGATAGCGACCAGCACTTATGGGTAGCTACTGAAGATGGAGCGATTAATGTGCTTGATAAGGAAGGAAATGGTTTTCGTAGTTTAAAACTAAAGTTACCCCAAGTTGAAAACATCATACCTTATGATTTTCTGGAGCTAAACGACAAGCAAATGCTGGTCGCTTCAAGCGCAGGGTTACTAAGGGCTGAGAAAGACCTTAGTGGGGTTTCAGTTTTCAATCGCATTACTGCTGAAGCGTTAGGCAATAGAGCAAGGTCACTTGTACCACTTGACGATGATCGCTTTTTTATCCTATCAGCCGGGCAGGTATACCTTTACAATTTTGAAAATGGTAAGCTGGATAAGGTCACAGTAAATGATTCTGCGCCTTATGATCGGCAAAATGTAGATGATTATGCCCGTACAATATATGTGGATAAAGAAAAGAATGTGTGGGTGGGCTCTTACGGCACGGTAGCGCTTTTAGATATTGGCAATAATTCTGCGCAGTATTTCCCACTTGCAGAAAATCGAGGGCACATGGTTATGTCTATGAATAGAATTGGAGACCACTTATGGGTCGGGACTTTTAATGGTGGTCTTAAAAAACTAAATATCAAAAACGG
Organism: Fulvivirga aurantia; assembly: GCF_009711475.1. Classification (GTDB taxonomy): domain Bacteria; phylum Bacteroidota; class Bacteroidia; order Cytophagales; family Cyclobacteriaceae; genus Fulvivirga; species Fulvivirga aurantia. The sequence goes on along the minus strand of NZ_SMMD01000762.1, from coordinate 5,550 downwards.
AAAACATAAGGATTATACAACAGCTCATGGGCTACCCAATAACGCAATCTACACAACGATAGAAGATAAGAACGGGAGTCTCTGGCTAAGCACAAATAATGGAATCTCTAAATTTGATCTCCAAAAAGAAAGTTTTGAAAATTTTGACGTTAGTGATGGTTTACAAAGTGCAGAATTTAATCGTTTGGCCTATTGTAAACTTCAGGATGGTAGAATTGCCGTTGGGGGCATCAATGGTTTAAACATCTTTCATCCTGCCGAAATTCACATAAACCCTCACCTACCTAAATCTGCCATACTAAGTGCTGAAGTTCTCAATGAATTTAATGAAAACAACCAACACCCGAAGATTTCACTTTTAGGCGCTACCGATCTTGACCTTTCTTACAAGCGCAACTTCCTTAGATTCAATTTCTGCTCAACATTGTATGGTACACCAGAGCAAAACAAATTTTATTATCAACTCACCAATTTTGACGAAAACTGGGTATTTGCCGGTAGTAAAAATTCAGCTACATATACTGGTTTAAAGCATGGAAACTACGTTTTTAAGGTAAAATCGGTGAGTCCTGATGGTCTGGAGGAGGTGCAGTATGCCATGATAAACATAAATATTAATGCGCCATTTTGGATGAAGTGGTGGTTTTATCTTGCGGCTGCTATCGGCTTGTTTTTATTGAGCTATGTAGTTGTTACCAGTAGAATGGAAAAGATAAGAGCTCAACAATATCTGTTGGAGCAAGAAATTGAAGAAAGAACTAAAGAACTTAAACAATCGAAACAAGAGCTCAGTGACCTCAACGAAAAGAAAGACTTTATTTTTTCGATACTTTCTCATGACCTGCGTGCGCCACTCACAACCTTAGAGGGCTTCTTAGGTCTACTTATCAGCCATTATGAATACATGACTGAAGAAGAAATTAAAACCCACGCCTCTGCTATAAAAGACTCAGTTGGCAAGTCTCTTGACCTGATAGACAACACCTTATACTGGTCACTATCACAAATGGGTACAGTGAGTTTTCTGCCGGTAGATATAAAAATAAATGAGCTCTTTGATAGGGTAAAAGGCTTGTATGGTCTTACCGCTCAGAAAAAGAATATTTCCTTAAATTTTAAGAATGCCGATGGTTTAAGAGTTCGTGCCGATGATAACATGACCTATATTATCTTAAGAAATCTTGTTTCCAACGCCATAAAATTTACACCAGAAGAAAAGCAAATAGAGGTGAGCGCAGAAAAGCAGGGTGAATTTGTGACCATTACGGTAAAAGATGAAGGAGTAGGTGTAGAAGAAAGCAACTTACATTTGCTGTTTGATCAGAAACCAAACCTCAGCAAACGAGGAACCTCAAACGAAAAAGGCACGGGACTTGGCCTTGTATTATGCAAAAAGTTTGTTGACTTAAACAAGGGCTCTATTTCTGTTGTAAATAATAAAAAAGGAGCTTCATTTATCGTGAAGCTCCCTGCTGCCTGATCAATTTCAGACTTACTTTTCTTTTTTCATGTGGTCCCATCCCTGGGCTTGTAGTGGCACTGTATTACCACCTTTGGTCTGCATCACATTGCCTTCTTTTAAGTTTCTTACATAACCAATAAAGTGTATATCTCTGTGATTCTTAAGCTTTTCAAAATCTTCCTGAGAGATAGTAAATAGCAACTCATAATCCTCTCCACCATTGAGTGCACAGGTAGTTGGGTCTAGCTGAAACTCATAGGCAGTGTCATAGGTTTGCTTATCAATAGGCAACTTATCTTCATAAATAGCCATAGCAACCTTACTATTATCACTTAAGTGCAAAAGCTCAGAAGCAAGGCCATCTGATATGTCAATCATCGAAGATGGCTTTATATTCAACTCCGCCAACTCGTGGATTATATCCATACGAGCATCTGGCTTTAGTTGGCGCTGCACCACATAATCGTATTTATCTAATTGCGGCTGCATGTTTGGGTTAGTAAGATACACCTGCTTTTCTCGCTCAAGTACTGTAAGGCCGATGTAAGCTGCCCCGAGGTCACCTGTTACACAAATAATATCATTCTCCGCAGCTCCGGATCTCTTTACAATAGAAGCCTCCTTTTGCACACCAATTGCAGTTATTGATAACACCAACCCGCTAGAAGAAGAGGTTGTATCACCACCAATCAGGTCAACTTTGTAATGATCACATGCGGCTTTTATTCCCTGGTAGAGCATGTCAACCGCCTCCACAGAAAATCTATTACTTAGGCCAATATTTACAGTAATCTGTTTAGGAATTGCATTCATAGCTGCAATGTCGGATACATTGACTGCTACAGCTTTGAAACCCAGATGTACCAAAGGAATATAGGACAGGTCAAAGTGTACACCTTCTAATAACATATCAGAAGTAACCACCAATTGCTCACCATCATCGTTCTTTACAATGGCGGCATCATCACCCACTCCTAATACACTCTCTTTATTGGTTAGAGCAAAGCCTTTAGTAATCTTATCTATGAGACCAAATTCGCCTAAATCGTTTATTTCTGTCCTTTTTTCTTCCATTTCTATTAAAATTTTTACGACAACTTATCGCTCAATACTGCCACTTGTCGTGCAAAGGTAGGGTATTATCTATTACAGCAAATAATCGCGCTTACTTATGTCTCTCAGGCTACATCTATCGGTACAAAATCAACAAAAGAGGAAAAAGCCATGAAGACGACAGCAAAAATTTTATCATTCATCATCACAGCCGTAATTTTATTATCTGCCTGCGGACCTAAGCCACAATACAGAACGCGATTAGGTAAGAAGAAGCTTAAATACTACAACTCAGTACAATACGACAAGGGTCAGTCACCTAAAACATTTAAAAGCTTTAAGAACCGGTAATTTCCTGGCAAAGCTCGATAAGCACGCCATTTGTACTTTTTGGGTGTAGAAAACAAACCAATTTGTTGTCTGCACCTTTTTTTGGCTCTTTGTTTATGAGAGTAAAGCCAGCTTCAGAAAGTCTTTTCATTTCTGCGTGTATGTCCTCCACTTCATAAGCGATGTGGTGTATACCTTCTCCACGTTTTTCGATAAACTTGGCGATGGCCGAATCTTCATTTGAGGCCTCTAACAGTTCGATTTTTGTATCTCCTACCTTAAAGAAAGACGTGTCTACTCCTTCAGATTCTACACTCTCTATTTTATAATGCGCATTGTTAAACAACTGTCCGAATAATTCGTTGGCTTTGTTTAGGTCTTTTACTGCAATGCCGATATGTTCTACTTTTAGCATAATTATAAACGATTTTTTGACTTAGATTTTAAATCTCCAAAATACGGTAATTTTGAGGATTTATGCATTGGCCTAAGAGGATGTCGGGCAATTGACTAACTTTGTAGTATTAACGAAACTTTTTAAATTTCGAAGAAGTTTCAATGTAAATTTGTCGATGATCAAGGATTTATACAATGATGGACACAGCGAATGACGTACATGTAGAAGCAGCCCGAATTCAGAAAGAAATAAAAAGCTATCTGGGTTTGAGGAGCAATGCGCTCATATTTGAATATGCCAATGCAGAGGGTAAAATTAAATTAGACCTTATAACTATCAACCCAAGGCATAACCAATCATTTCTTTATCATTCGGTTAAGGGCTTTGACAAAGTCGATGCGCTTAACAAGATGATGGATTATGTACAAAATGATAGAGAGAAAGAAAGCTCGTACACCATTCAGTGGATAGCCAAAGGTGATAAAGAACTTCATACTTCATACTTTAGAGCCAGCAATGCTTACGATGCACTAGACAAGCTGTATTATGGCCGTGACATGAACACAATCACGGTTTTTAGTGTTGTATTAAATCCGGTAGCTTAATAAAAACATATCTATGATAAGCGTAACTGAAAAAGCGAAAAATAGAATTTTTGAACTCAGAAAAGAGGAAGGTAAGTCAGAAAACGAAAATATAAGAGTGTCTGTGCAAGGTGGTGGATGCTCTGGTCTAATGTATGACCTTTCTTTTGACGCCAATGTTGAAGACTCTGACGAAATCTTCGAAGACAATGGTGTAAAAATACTTGTTGATAAAAAAAGCCTGCTTTACTTACTAGGCACAAAACTTGACTTTTCTGATGGGTTAAACGGCAAAGGTTTTCAATTTATAAATCCTAATGCTTCGCGCACCTGTGGGTGTGGCGAAAGTTTTGCTGTTTAAATAAAAAAACTCATAAGAAAGCCTTCTAAATGACTATTTAGAAGGCTTTTTTTTGTTCTTAGAGCTTACTCTTTATGCCACTCTCTTACCTCTGGCGGCCTCCAGTAAAATAAACCAATCCTGCCTATCCCATTCCAGAGCCAATGCCTTTGGAGCTTGCTTAATACGCTCAGGATTCATCGACCCAAAGACAGGTACAATACCTGCCGGATGCTCTAATAACCATGAAAGCAATAATCCACCCGCATCTATTTCGTATTTGTCAGCCATATTCGTCACTTCTGGTTTCGCCAAAAGCTTTTTAATATTTTCTGCACCACCCAAAGGCGACCAGGCCATTGGTTTTATATTTCGCTTCAATAAGTTATCAAGCGTGCCATCAAACAGAGGCTCATTATGAAATAATGATATCTCAATCTGGTTTGTAACCAAAGGCATATCACATGCCTGCTGCAAAAGATCTAACTGATCATGTGTGAAATTAGATACGCCAAAGTGCTTTACTTTTCCACTGGCTTTAAGTTTTTCAAAAGCTGAGGCCATTTCTTCCGGGTTCATTATGGGGTCCGGTCTATGGATGAGCAATAAGTCTAAGTACTCGGTTTCGAGCTTTCCAAGCGACTCTTCTGCACTTTTAATAATATGAGCCTCGCTGGTATCATAATGCTTTACACGGTGCTCAGGCTTGTTATCTGTGAGCAGTTTGATGCCACACTTACTGATCAACTGAATTTGACTACGGTCTATCGATTGATCTTTAAACCAGTTTCCAAATGTTTCTTCACAGATATAGCCTCCATAAATATCGGCATGATCAAAACTTGTGATGCCCACATCTAGGGCAGTTTTAATTACCTTGTCTAACTCCTCCCTAGAGCTATTATGAATTCTCCACATGCCTAACGCTATACGCGAAAACTCCAAATCAGACGATAATTTTATCTTCTCCTCCACTAAACTTACTTTTTAATTAAAATGATTAATCGATTGTTGCCACGCACTTAAGCTCAATGGCTATTGGCGTTGGCAATGAGCTTATCTCAACGGTAGTTCGGCATGGTTGGTTATCTTTAAAATACTCAGCGTATATCGCATTGTATTTTTTAAAGTCATCTTTCATATTGGTAAGAAAAACGGTGACATCTACCAACTGATCCCAACTAGAGCCTGAGGCTTCCAAAACAAGCCTTACGTTCTCAAATACTGAGTGGCATTGCTTCTCTATATCATAGCTTACAATGTTACCCGCTTCGTCTTGTTCTACCCCGGGTATCTCTTTAGTCCCTTTTTTTCTTGGGCCTACACCCGATAGAAAAAGGAGATTGCCTACTCTTCTTGCGTGTGGGTACAAACCTACCGGCTC
>NZ_SMMD01000778.1 GCF_009711475.1 Fulvivirga aurantia | reverse complement strand
CATACTCAGGATGACTCACCTTTTGAGACATCCTCATCTTTATTATTTAGTTTCAATCATAGATTATTCTTCCAGAGCTTTTACGCCAGGTAAGGTTTTGCCTTCCATATACTCAAGCAAAGCACCACCACCGGTCGATACGTAAGATACTTTATCTCCATAGCCTAAGCTATTGACGGCTGCGGCAGAATCTCCACCACCGATCAATGAAAAAGCACCGTTTTCGGTAGCTTCTACGGTAGCTTCTGCAATACTTATTGTGCCTTTAGCGAAGTTTGACATTTCAAACACACCCATAGGACCATTCCACAATACAGTTTTTGATTCTTTAATGGTTCTTGAAAAAACTTCGCTAGCCTGTGGCCCGATATCAAGTCCCATCCAACCATCGGGGATTGAAGTGTTGCTTACCACATCTGTTTTTGCCTCATTATCAAATTTATCCGCAATTACGCTATCAAATGGTAACTCAAGGTTTACGCCTTTTTCTTTAGCTTTTGATATCAAAGATTTGGCTAAATCTAATTTATCATCTTCCACTAAAGAAGAACCAATTTGGCCACCCATAGCTTTGAAGAATGTATAAGACATACCGCCACCGATGATGAGATTGTCGACTTTGTCTAGTAGCTTTTCTATGATGAGTATTTTATCAGATATTTTAGCACCACCCATGATAGCTGTGTAAGGTTTAGCGGCTTTCTCTAAAACTTTATCAGCATTTTTGAGCTCTGCTGCCATCACGTAACCAGCGGCTTTTTCATCAAAATACTGAGCGACTATACTTGTTGAAGCATGCGCTCTGTGAGCAGTACCAAAAGCATCGTTTACGTAAATATCACCATGATCAGCAAGCTTTTTAGCAAAGTCCTCATCACCTTTGGACTCTTCAGAGTAGAACCTCAGATTTTCTAATAGCAGTACTTCACCTTTTTCTAAAGCACCAGACATGTTTTTAGCATCATCGCCAATGCAATCATCTGCAAATTTTACTTCTGTGTCAAACCTACCCGAGAGGTCGTCAACCAAATGCTTTAATGAGAATTTTTCTTCAGGCCCGTTTTTCGGTCGGCCCAAATGCGACATCAATACTACTGACCCTCCATCTGAGAGTATTTTTTTAATAGTGGGTACGGCAGCTCTTATGCGAGTATCATCAGTGATTTCATGTTTATCATTTAATGGCACATTAAAGTCTACTCTGATTAAGGCTCGTTTACCTTCAAAATTGATGTCATCGATTGTTCTCATTGTTAATTGTTGGTTTAAGTCGTATTAATTTTATTTAGCGGCAGCTCTTTTGAGTCTGTCGTTAATTGCTCGGCCCAACCCATGGTCGGGCACAAGTTCAGCAATTATGATATCTATTTCTTTGTTATCTAATGACCGCAATGCAGCAAAAAGGTTTTGAGCAGCCTCAGAAAGTTCACCGGAAGGCGCCAATATCATTTGCTTTTCTTCCGCTATGCCTTTTATCGCCTCTTTAAATGCTATTGCTCCCAATCTGTCTGTTTCTCCAATTTCCTTTTTCAGCTGTTGTAAATCACCCAGAATAATCGGCTTACCAGGGGAATAATGATTTTTAAGCATCCCCGGAGCTTTTGGGTTAGAAGAGGAGTGAGGTTTTAATGCTACTTTACCCACCAGGCTTTCTATCTTTTCTTTGCTGATACCGCCCATTCGGTGTATCACTGGTGAGCCATCCTCAAAACCGATTATGGTAGATTCTATACCTATTTCACATGATCCGCCATCTAGTATGTACTCAATCTTCTCACCCAGCTGATCGTTTACATGTTGGGCAGTAGTAGGGCTTACATAACCAAAAGGATTAGCACTTGGAGCTACTAACGGAAAATCAAGTTCTTTTAACAACTCAAGTGTGATCTTTTTGCCTGGAATTCGTACTGCCACAGTATTCAGACCAGAGGTTACAAGGTCTGGAATTATCGATTTTTTTTCCAGCAGAAGTGTCAAAGGACCCGGCCACAGACGCTCAGCGAGTATTTTAGCCTTTTCTGGAATATTACTTACATACCTGGCTACCTGCTCAAGCGAATAAGTGTGCATGATCAAAGGATCGAAAGAAGGACGGTTTTTAGTACTAAAAATAGCAGCTACTGCTTCCGCATTCAACGCGTTGCCTGCTAAACCGTACACTGTCTCGGTTGGCATCCCAATTAATCCACCTTTATTGAGTATTTCCTGCGCTTTTTGTATGTCTTTTCCTATTTCTGCCATAGCTACGCAAAAGTATTAATTTTTTCAGGCTGAGGTAGTTTAAAATCCATATATTTAGCTTGAACCAATGATTGAAATAATGAGTAATAAAACAAGATCAACGCTTAGACTGGTAGCTATCCTTATTGTCGCTCTTGCGGTACTTATGCAGCTTTCTATTGTAGTTATTCCCGCTCTGTTTGTTTATAAATTTTGGTTAGTTGTAATCGCTTTTGCTTTGCTTTTGATAGCCGGTAAATAGCGCACATTGGCAGATAATATTACATGCATAGGTTATCCGGCAATTTTGATTTTCTCTCCTAACAAACACCTTGTACCTTAGCTAATGAGAGTTGATCAAAGTTTCAACTTTCAAATGGTTACTTAGTGTTTTTAAAGTTTAAGAAAGGGAGCTTTGGAGAGAGGGCTCCCTTTTTGAACTTTTTTCGCCATCCTTAGAATCGACCGATTCCCTTTACAATACTCTACAAGTTCATCATTACTCAACCAGCCCAAATCTTTAGATTCTGAGCTAACTACAAATTGTTCATTTTCGTCAGCTTCAAACAAAAATCTCACATCATAATGTAAGTGTTCCGGCTCTTGCTTTCTCGCAGGTATAGTATGTATATCAATATCGAAGATGGTATTACATACCAGCTTTATACTCGTAAGCCCAGACTCTTCTAAAGCTTCCTTGGTAGCTACTTTTATAATGTCAGACTCACCATCAGCATGGCCTCCTAACTGTAGCCAACGATTGAGCTTTTGGTGGTGTGTCATGAGAAAACGCGTTCTGTCTCTGTTCACAATCCATGCAGAACCCGTTATGTGACCTACGGCCAACGATCGCTCAAAGCAATTGCTGCTTTCTTCTACAAATTGTAAAAAACTAGCCCTGAATTCTTTTTCTTCTTCGAATTCAGGGCTGTAGTTTTCTAACTTTTCAATTAGATCTTGTCTATGCAAAACTTTTTTATTCTATAATAACCGTGATCTTATTTAGCTTGCCTTCTTGTAAAGAATCGGTTTGTACACCTGCACCCACATTGTTTTTGTCGCCTTTTTCAGCGTTTACAAAATAGATAATAGGCTCCAGGTCTTTAAATTTCACATCTCCTTTATCATCAGTATGCATTACTTCAGTTGCAGGATTTGTTTCATTTCTATAGTCCTTTTCCGATTTAAATAGCTGTACCGCTACACCCTCTTCAAGGTTGCCCAGCTCATTTCTCACTGTGATTTTAAGGTTGGTTTTAAATAACTGATCGCTTTTAAAAGCACAAGCAACACTAATTAACAATATTGCTGCAATTATCTTTTTCATGGTTTTTATCTTTTTTAATTAATTCTGATTGTTCAACGTAATTATCGAATTAGTGTTATACCACCTCTCGATTCCTGCACTTCTGCATTTTCGTCAAATGTATTCTTAAACTGTGCTTTGTAAGCATAAGTTCCACCTTGCACTGGTCTGCCAGGGTCATTGTCATAGCCACCATTCCAACCTTCACCACTTACCATAAAGTCAAGGTCGCTAGACTGGAATACCAATTCTCCCCAGCGGTTATAAATATATATTTCAAACTCATCGCTGGAAACAAGGAATGGGAATATATTCCATGTTTGGTTTTGCTGAAGACTGCTTCCCGGTCTAAAGGCGTTAGGTGCGTTAATACGGGCTTTACAATCTTGTATCACATCTATTTCGGTGGTTGTAACACAACCAAATACATTGGTAAGCTCGGCTGTGACCGTACCAAAATCAGAGATAATGATACTATCATTTCTAAAGGTATAGCCTGGAGTGCCTGCAGTGATGCGGTTGCCATCGTCATCAAACCACTCTACACTAGTAAACCCTGGCTGATTGCTCAATAGTTTAACGCTATTAAGGTCTTCATCAGCCTCAAACGTACAAATGGCATACATTCTATCAAACGGGCTCGGGTCTGAGCTACCAAAGGAGACTGAGATTAGCTGTGCATTAGAGCAAGGACCTTCAAGTGTACCTGGAGCAACTACAACATATTCGTAGGTACCTTCACCAGCAGCAGGGATAGAAATACTAATCGAGTCATTGGCACCTATTACTTCATAATTTGGTATTTCATCACCAACACCACCATTTACAAATTCATTGACTGTGATTAAATTTTGCGTTGACGTATTTACATCTATAGCAATTACTTCACCGTCACATGATGGATTGATAGTACCAATCGTAAGATCAATTTGGTTTGGCTCGGTGATGGTTACATCTGCCGTTGTAGTACACCCGTTATTGTCGACTACTTCAAAATAATAATCACCAGAATTCACAGGATTTGTTGCTGTACGACTTTCATCACCACTATCTACTAAAGTATTGTTCGACTGCTGTCTAAACTCCCAATTAAAAGAAGCAGGTGCCGGTGCTGCACTAAATGAAAATGAAGCTACCCCATTTTCTCCGTTACAATCCGCATTGTCATCTTCATTAGCGTTAAGTACATAAGACACAGGGTCAGAAAGATTAAAAGTATAGGTATTTGAGCAACTGCCCGCTGGATAATCCTGCGTTACGGTCAGAGTATAAAATCCAGCCCCAAGATTAGTGACAGTTTCTGTGGTTGGACTTGTTACCGTACGTTGAGGTACTGAAACAGGTCCTGAGATACTGTACGTGACACTTCCAGTTGATGAGAATGGTATTTGAGCACTTCCGTCATTAGCGCCACACACCGATGGAGATGTGGTAGTAATAGTGCCTACAGTAGGTAGTGGATTGATCACAAAAGGTTGACGTGGGTCGCTGGCAGTAGCAAGGCCGCAGGTATTTAATATAAATAACTGTGCTTCATAATTACCTGGTGTCTGTGTGCTTGTGAAATTCCAGGTTGTATTGTTTGCATCAAGTGTAGGTGAGGTGGCTATAGTGTTATTATTATCATCATAAACCTGCACTACATAACTTTCTATTTCAGCATCAGGCAAAGGGTTGAGAACAGTGAAAGTCAAGCTTTGGTTTTGACAGCCACTACTTATCGATAAGCTGGGAGCAGGTGTACTACTGCCATTAAAATCAACAAAGTTGGGCAGCCCTAACCTGCTGTTATTAGATCCTCCATTTACCAGATCATTTCCTACATTTGGAAAATCGCCAGTGGTTAAATTGTATTGTGGGTCAAGTAAATCATTAGGGTTATTTATACTCCCCAGGTTTGTATCGCCATCTTTGGCGAAATAAATACTGCCTTGAGGTCCCCTTTGTAAAGCACCAATATCAACCCCTGCTTCCAAGGCTATCTCAGTTTCAGAGTCTCTAATATATTGCTCATCTGTCACCTGCCCGGCAATAGTTGTCGTGTCAATTTCCCACCTTACGATTCTCGTGCCTCCTCCAGAGTTTCTTAAAGAGGAAAAAAGCTTGCGATTATCTTGAGAAAACTCCAGCCCATAAGCTTGTCCACTTTCCGTAAAATCCAAAGTGATCACAGGTGTAACTGCACCCGTGGTAACATCAAAATCAAAAAGATCGATATAGTTTTCTGTATCTGATATCGAAAGAGCTACAGCGAGCTTATCACCAGATAGCTTCATATAACCCTGCGTTTGAGTAGGAGAAAAGTTATGGACTTCACCTACATTGGAAAAAACCGGGGCTCCGATGCCCTGACCAGTGATTGGATAGGCTCTGAAAATGTCGTTGTTGTACTCATGAGTGATTACCCAATTGGCATTTCCGGTAATTCTTTCTGTACTATTATCGTATAAGGTCGTAACGATGGGGTCTCCACCTTCTCGGACAAGGTCACCATCACCGTCTAGCATTTTTAAATCAAAAACAGCATACTTAAAACCAAATTGACCATTTGAATTTTCTTCAGTAAAAAATAAAAAGTATTGCGTGGCATCACCCGGATTCTCTACTATAAAAATCGACTGTGTCGCATTCTCACTTCCACCTAGATTAGTGGTGAGTTGGGTGCCAGCTCTATTGTACACTTCCTGACCATCGCTAAATAATAATGGGTCTCCATTACCATCACAATAAACGGCACAACCTTCCGGGGAAACCATCTGATTGCCACCATTGAATTCTGTCCCTCCGAAGTCGATGGGAGTAATTGGCCCGGGGTTTTGTACATCAAAGAGTGGGTTAAAATCAAGGCCTCCGTGGTCTCCAAAATACCATACGAACGCAAAGGTATTTTGCGCACCGTACTCAAATACTTGTTGTTCTAAATAGGCCTCACAACCTGTTGTAGGATCTGTGGCCACCACATAATAAGTGCCTGGCTCTACAAAAGTAGTTGTAGCATTAGCTTCTGCAGCCGATTGATTGGACCATCTTATGACAGCTCCGCTTGAATTAGCACCTTGAACTGAGGCCGTATATGTAACAATACTGGTAGCAGGGTCTTCTCTGTCTCCAAAATCATCCGGACACCAATATTGTCTTTGTGGATCTATAGAAATAGTGAGCTCAAAATCCTCAATGCTAACTACTCTTGTAACAGAGTCTATTGCACCGCCTTGATTAACTCGCATTGTGACATTGTAGTCTCCTGCGGCAGGATAAGTAAATGATCCTCCTGTGAGTGGCACATAGTTACCATCACCTAAAAAATCCCAGGTGATCGAAGAAAAGTCTGGTGTAACCTGAGGGAAAAAATAGGTTGGAACCGTGGCACATGTTCCGGAAAATGTAAAATCAACTGAAATAAGATCAAAAGGCGTTAGAAATGATGGAAATTGTTGTGCCTGGTAATCGGTATCATCAATGGGTTGAGGGTTATATAGCACCTGGTTAACATCATCTACATTTGGTGCTTCGATACGCCCGAGCTGAAAGCTACCATCACTAAGTGACTGATACAAATTATAAATGGCGGTGTCAGCACCATACTGCAACCCAAAGCTATTGTCGATGTCACTTGTTAATACCAGACTATCAGCTAATGGCGTTTCTGTAAGGTTTACTCTTCGAATTTCATCATTTGTGCCTCCAAAATCACCTGATATATAGACATAATTGCCATTACTGCTCCATTCTATATCAAAAATAGAGTTAGATGCAGTTATTGTACTAAAATCGGCTCCATCTAAGCTTAGGGCCCCGCTAGTCAGGTTGATATCCAGTAAAACGATAGTTTCTGCATTGGTTGGCGAAACAGCAATTTGATTGGTGGCTCTGCTATATGAGAAATTAGCTACATCGGTAGGTGCACCTGCTATCGAGGTCGAGGTGGTAGAAAGCCCTGTTTCATCAATTTGTGTTACATTATAATTTGTGGTGCCCAACTCGTGTGTAATCAACCAAAAGCCATCTTGCGGTGCATTTGAGATTACAATCATGCCTTCTGATAGTGGGTTGGTGGGTAGCCCGGGGTCTATCACATTCAAACGAGCCGGATCCATATCTCCATCAGGTGGTGCGGGGAAGACGGCATTGCGGTAAATGTTCTTGTCATAAATTGAATAGCGAATAAGTCCAGCATTATCTATTGTAAAGATGTAGTATTCACTTGTGTCGCCTGGAGCAGTCACGTCTTCAGGATTAAGAGCTACGGAAGCTGATTGATTTCTTGTGGTACTCCCCAATAAAGTGGCTATTTGCTCATCATCAGCTGCATACACATTTACACCATCTGTGTAAAACATAAGCTCTCCGTTGAGGTAATCTGAGGCAACCGCTCCGCCACCAATACCAAGTGTGTTAGGCAAGGTGATTATCTGCGGATCCATCGTTGGCCTGGTAAATTCAAGGCTATTGCTATTTGCACCAAAATGCCAGAAAATATCTCTAGTCTGGGCTTGAGAAGAAAGCGAAAGCAATAAAACTAAAAGGGAACTAAAGACACTTTTGAGCACTA
>NZ_SMMD01000008.1 GCF_009711475.1 Fulvivirga aurantia | reverse complement strand
AAATTCGGGGAATGACGATAGAGGTTACATCTTAAGTCTGAGTAAGTTACTTCGCTAGCACTCAGTATGCTTTAGATTGGATAAGGAAAGACGCTCTAACATACTAGACATTACAGCTCAAAGCTCGCAACTCAAAACTCTTAACTCTCCCCGCCCAGTCCTAGGCGCTTTCCGCTTTCCGCCTAGCTCTTAGCTCTCTGCACCTAGCTCT
>NZ_SMMD01000880.1 GCF_009711475.1 Fulvivirga aurantia | reverse complement strand
AGGAAGAAATAGCTGCTATTAAAGAAGCAGGACTTTACAAAAGAGAAAGAGTAATCACAACTCCTCAGGGAGCTGAAATCAAGACTGAAGCAGGTAGAGAAGTGATTAACTTCTGTGCCAACAATTACCTTGGTCTTTCTTCACACCCTAATGTGGTGGAGGCTGCCAAAAAAGCCATTGACACACATGGTTATGGCATGTCTTCTGTGAGATTTATTTGTGGTACTCAGGATATTCACAAAGAGCTGGAAAGAAAAATTTCTGAGTTTTTAGGCACTGAGGATACCATTTTATACGCTGCGGCATTTGATGCCAACGGTGGTGTTTTTGAACCTATCTTGGGGCCTGAAGATGCGATTATTTCAGATGCTTTAAATCACGCTTCAATTATTGATGGTGTAAGACTTTGTAAAGCCATGAGGTATCGATACAACAATAATGATATGGCCGACCTTGAAGCCAAACTTAAAGAAGCTGATGAGGCCGGTGCTAAGAACAAGATCATTGTTACGGATGGTGTATTCTCAATGGATGGCACGATTGCTCAGCTCGATAAAATTTGTGATCTGGCAGATAAATATAAGGCTTTGGTAATGTCTGATGAGTGTCACTCTACAGGCTTTATTGGTAAGACAGGTCGTGGTGTGCATGAGCACTGTGGCGTTATGGGTAGAATGGATATCATCACAGGTACGCTTGGTAAAGCTCTGGGTGGAGCTTCAGGTGGTTTTACCTCAGGTAGAAAAGAGATTATCGAAATTTTAAGACAGAAATCAAGACCTTATTTATTTTCTAATACACTAGCCCCTTCTATAGCCGGAGCATCGATTGCTGTGCTTGACATGTTGAGCGAAACCACAGAGTTGCGAGACAAGCTCGAGAATAATACCAAATACTTTAGACAAAAGATGACCGAGGCTGGGTTTGATATTAAGCCTGGCGAGCATGCCATTGTACCCATTATGCTTTATGATGCGCCTTTGGCTCAGAAGATGGCAGACGCGCTTTTAGAAAGAGGTATTTACGTAATTGGCTTCTTCTATCCCGTTGTGCCAAAAGGTCAGGCTAGAATCAGAGTGCAAATGTCAGCAGCTCACGATCAGGAGCACCTTGATAAAGCAATTAATGCTTTTATTGAGGTAGGAAAAGAACTGGAAGTTATCAAGTAGTATAAATATTGATCAAATCTGATTTAGAGCTTCTCCAAAGTTCTAAGTCAGGTTTGACTTATTAATATCAGGCACCTGATGCCTTTGCTTCACTACTTATTTTATTTGAAGTTGTTTTTTTCTCGGCCTCACTCTTATTGGCCGTTTCGGTTTCTTCATTTCTCATTTCTTCCTCGGTAGTCAGATACTCATTGATTTTCTTCCTTAACTCCTGCGGAGAAAGATTGTGCATCAATGTGCCATTTCTGGAAAGGGAAAATTGACCGGTTTCTTCAGAAACGATTAATACAATGGTGTCTGTAACCTCAGACATACCGAGCGCTGCTCTATGTCTCAAGCCAAATTGAGCAGATAGTTTATCAGTTTCTGAGACAGGTAAAACGCATCGTGCAGCTTTGATTTTGCCTTTATAAATGATAACTGCTCCATCGTGGAGCGGGCTGTTTTTATTGAAAATAGAGAGTAGAAGTCTTTTAGAAAGAAAAGCGTCTATTACATCACCAGACTCTGCATAGAATTTAAGCTCCGAATCTTTTGAAAAAACTATGAGCGCCCCTGTGTTGGTGCCCCCAAGTGTTTTTACAGCTTCAATCACAGGTGTAATATTGAAGGCTTCACCGGATTCTTTGCGTTTCCAAATCAATAAGTTTTTAAAGAAATTACCTTTGTTAAAATCTGTTGTTTTGCCTACGAGAAGTAAAAATTTTCTGATCTCAGGCTGAAACAGTATAATAGCAGCAAGCACCCCTACACCCATAAACTGCCCCAAGATCAGGCTTAATAGCTCCATCTGGGCAGCACGTACGATCAGGTACATGAGGTATAGAGAAAGTACGCCCAAAAAGATTGTAACGGCTACGCTACCGCGCATAAGTTTATACACCTGGTAGAGCAGAATGCTTACCAGCGCAATGTCGATAATATCGACCCAGCTGATGTCTAGAAACCCTATGCTAAATAAATAAATCAATCTCTTTTGTCTAGTATCTAATTATACGTCAATTCCATTAATTTGACCACCTCTACAGCTTCTTTTACATCGTGTACTCTTAAAATATTAGCCCCATTTAGTAAGGCGATGGTATTGAGTGCCGTTGTGCCATTGAGAGCATCTTCAGGTGTTGATTCTAATGATTTGTATATCATTGATTTTCTCGAAACTCCAACTAAAACAGGTTGTTCCAAAACATCTAAAAATGCCAGCTCTCGCAGTAATCTGTAGTTTTGATCTCGATTTTTTGCAAAACCAAAACCTGGGTCTAAAATTATGTCACTCACACCTTTTTTGTGTAGTACATTCAGTTTATTTTGAAAATAATCTACGACCTCTTTAAGTATATCCTCATAGTCTGTTTTAGTAACCATGTTTTGAGGAGTACCTCTCATGTGCATCATAATGTAAGGTACTTTAACCTCAGCAACAAGGTCAAACATGTTTTTATCTAACTCCCCACCAGATATATCATTTATTATATCTGCACCCACATTTATTGCCTTCCTGGCGACTTCACTTCTAAAGGTATCTATAGAAACAATCGCTTCGGGTATCTTGGTTTTAATATGCTCAATAATTTTTGAAGTTCTTCCGATTTCTTCTTCAATAGATATGTCCTGAGCACCAGGGCGAGAAGAGTATCCACCGACATCTAAAAAGGTAGCACCCTCATTCATCATCTTCTCTGCAGTGGCCAGGGCTTCGTCTAAATTGTTTTTCCGGCTTCCGCTAAAAAAGGAATCAGGAGTAACGTTTAAAATGCCCATGATTTTTGGCCTATCCAGCGAGATAAGATTTCCGTTTATGTTGAGCGTATTTTTCTTTGAAAAAACTGTATTTTTGGCCACTTTCAGAATGATTTGACTATAAGAAAATACTTATAAAAATTGAGAGATAAAACCGTAAGCGAATATAAGCAGGTAATTAAGGAGTGTAAAGCTCTTTTCGAAAAGAAAACCAAAGATTATGGTACTGCCTGGAGAATTTTAAGATTACCATCAATCACAGATCAGATCTTTATTAAAGCACAAAGAATAAGATCAATCCAGGAGAAAAAATCTCAAAAAGTCGGAGACGATGTAGCTTCTGAGTTTGTAGGAATTATCAACTATTGTATCATGGCGCTCATACAAATGAAGCTGACTGACGATCGTATGGAGATAGATTACGAAGAACTGGAGCCACTTTATGATCAGGCGGCAAATGATACCATGGAGTTGCTTATGAATAAAAACCATGATTATGGGGAAGCCTGGAGAGAAATGCGTGTGAGTTCTATTACTGATATCATTTTGATGAAATTGCTTCGTGTAAAACAGATTGAAGATAATGAAGGAGCAACTCTGGTGTCAGAAGGGATTGATGCCAATTATCAGGATATGATTAACTACTCTGTTTTTTCATTGATTAAGTTAAATTTTTTAGAAAATGCTAAATAAGATTATTGACGTCTTTTCTCGTGTATTTGTTGGTGGCCTGTTTATTTTTTCCGGGCTTATCAAATTAAACGACCCTATTGGCACTAAAATTAAGCTGCAAGAATATTTCGATGTTTTTGCCACTGATTTCGGTTCATTTTTCGAAGTTTTTATACCTTTTGCATTACCAATAGGTCTGTTTCTTATTGTACTTGAGGTGGTGTTAGGTGTTGCAGCGCTGATCAATTATAAAATGGGCAAGGCTACATGGATTTTACTTGTGCTAATGGTATTCTTTACCTTCCTCACTTTTTACTCGGCCTATTTTAATAAGGTTACGGATTGTGGTTGTTTTGGAGATGCGATACCACTCACACCTTGGCAATCTTTTTACAAGGATTTAATTCTGATCGTTTTTGTTCTCCATCTTTTCTGGCACAGACGCAGATTTGAACCAATGCTTCGTACCCGACCAGGTCATTTCGTAATTGGTGGGGTTACTGTTATAAGCTTTATTGTAGGTATTTATGCTATTCAACATTTGCCATATATCGATTTCAGACCTTACAAGATAGGCAACAGTATACCTGCAGAGATGATAGCTGATGAGCCTCCAATCTTGGAGTACGTTTTCACTAAAGACGGAGAAACAGTGACTTCTCAAAAATACTTAATGCCCGATGAAGGCTATGAGTATGTTTCATCATCGATTGTGAATGAAAAGGCATCTACACCAGCGATTACAGATTATCAGGTGGTTGACCCGGATGGAAATGATTATACACAAGAGACTTTTCAGGGAGCTAAGCTGCTGTTCATTTTTTATGATACTAAAAAAGCCGATACTTATGAAATTGATGAGATACGTGCATTGATGGATGGTGTTGGTAATCAAATAACACCATTAGTATTGACCTCTGCCGGTATTTCAGAATTTGAGACTTTTAGACACCAGCACCAGTTGGCAGTTGAATACTACCTGGCAGATGCCACCGTGCTCAAGGCGATGATCAGGTCAAACCCTGGTGTTATGCTTTTGAAGGATGGAATTGTACTTGGCAAATGGCACAATAATGACGTGCCAAGTGCTGATGAGATTAAGGCTTTGATAAACTAAGCTTCTTTGAAGTCAAAAGAAAAAATTTACTTGGTTGGCATGCCTGGTGCCGGTAAATCGACATTTGGCGTTGATTTGGCAGAAGCCATGAAATTACCTTTTGTCGATCTGGATAAAGAGATTGAAGCTACAGAAGGTAAATCTATTACAGAGATTTTTCAATCCGAAGGTGAAGGTTACTTCCGACAGCTTGAAAGCAAATTGCTCAATGAAATATCCAATAGCTCAAGTAATTTTGTGATGTCAACAGGTGGAGGAACTCCATGTTATCATCAGGGTATCGAGGTCATGTTAGAAAAAGGAATTGTAGTTTATTTACAGGTGCCATTGCAGACTCTTGTGCAGCGGTTAGAAAAAACTGACCTCACTAAAAGGCCTAAGTTTGAAAAAGATAATAAAATCCACGAACAGTTAGGTCAGTTATTGGCCGAGCGAGAAAAAGTATACAAACAAGCTGATTTGATTATTGAGGAAAGAGAACTAAAGGCTTTTAATGTCATAGAAAAAATAAAAGGCATCTAGTATTAGATGCCTTTCTACTACATAAATCTTTTCATTTTAAAAGAACCATCCTACAGATATAGAAACTCTCGTTCTGTCCGTTTGAGAGGTTGCCACCGCTGCCCCGGGATAAGGGCTTATAGTATTGTCTGGTGATATAACCGTATTCATAATACTTACATCAGTGTAATATTTTTTTGTACGTAAGCCTCCACCCACTGATAAGGTCAACTGATCTTGGTCGAGGTCGTCATCTATGGGGTCTTGCAAGTAGGCAGCCCCACCACGCGCTCTAATCTTTCCAAACCTAAATTCAATACCAGTACGATAATTAAAAACAGATTCGAAACGATCTACAGATTGATTTTCTCCACTAAAACCCTGTCCATCGCTGGCATTTCCAAGTTTTGCGCTAGCATAATTTACTCTTTCAATGTCGCCAGTAATAAACCCATTTTTTCCAAAAAAGTAAGTGGCGCCTAAATTGAGCTTCGCGGGAGTTCGTACACTGTAATCAAATGGCTCATAAATGATTTCATCGAACTCGGTATCAAAGCCAGGATATTCTGCTGTTGCAGACAATGTTCTCAATTGTTCTACAGCGTAAAATGTTGGTGTGGTATAGCTAAAACCTAGTAACAAAGAAGTTGCAGGTCTACCGATTACGCCAATAGTAGCATTTATCCCAACACCACTCTGCTCAAAATAGTCTTCTAATGTAAAACGGCTAAGGTCTGCGCCTGAAGGGCGTTCGGTGTAGATTCTTTCTACTTCGTGGTTGTATGCCATTATACCTATACTCGCACCAAAATATAATTTATCATTATAGTTGCCTCCATATGCAAAAGAAGCCTGATAAGAAGATCCTCTTGAATTGATTGACTCTTGCTGAAAAGTAGGATTGTCTTGAGTTGGAAAAGCTAAACTTCCATCTGAGGTATAAATATTTCTATCAACGAAAAATAACGAATCACCATTTTGTAGATTACTTCCATATAAATCCGGAATGTAATACTGTAAACCATTTATAGAGATTGAATCAAGTTCATTAGTGGTGCCATCATCACCATTATAAATCACAAAAAATTCATCCGTAAGAAAAGTATTGAATGCTAAATCAGACAGGTCAGTTCTTCCGGTGAAATTCTCTGCATCAACAGCAAAATCTATAAAATCGCTCACTTCATTGAAGCCTTCGTAAGTTATACTATTGCTGAAATCAGCTACTCTATTTAAACTGATGGCAAAGTTGCCCCCTCGCCATTTACTGTCAACCACATCACTTTTCGTGCTATTTAACACTACACCCATATTGGCAAAATTGAAATTCAGTTTACCGTCATTGGTGGTGCGGTTTAAATAGTCTGTTTGACTGTTTGAATAATTAAAGTTAGGTGTAAAAGAAAACTCAGAACGGTTAAAAAAACCAAGTCCGGCAGGGTTAGATGATGCATTACTAATATCACCTCCCAATGCTGTTTGTGCTTGGCCTAAGCCTCTGATTCTTGCAGAACCACCTGGTGAGGTTTGGCTAAGCTGTAAAACCAGGTTTTCAAAATCTAGTATATCTGTCTGAGTAGTTTGTGCCTGTGATGTAAACCCAAGGCAAAACAATCCCAGGCTTAAAAAAATAAGCTTCTTAATATTTAACATTTGAGTTGATTTAAGCTTCTACGAATTAATTTCCTCTTCTGCCACCTCTGCTACTTCCAGAGCTTCTAGATCCGCTTGATCTTGAAGAAGACGAAGACCTGCTAACTCCCGATGATCTTGAGGAAGATGAAGATCTGCTCACTCCTGATGATCTTGAAGAGCTACCGCCAGATGATCTGTATCCACTGCTTCTATTGCTAGAAGATCTCGATCTACTTGGACTATATCCACTTGATCTTGAGTTGCTTGGTCTGCTGTAGCTACTTCCTGAGCTTCTACTTCTGCTATTGTATGATCTGTTGTTGTAAGATCTATCACTTCTAGAAGAAGAGCCTCTCTCCACAGAAGATGAACTGCTACTGCCATAACTGCCTCTTGAGTTTGGCGTGTAATTAGTAGAACTTCTGCTTCTACTATTATAACTTCTGCTATTATCGTCAGAGTTTACACTACTTCTAGATCTTCTATAGTATCTACTTTGAGCGTCTGCATAATCCCTTCTGCTATTTGATGGAGATATATATCTTGATCTAGAATTACCTGATACGGCAGCAGTTCTACCATTTCTAGACGAGTTATTATCTACTGTTTCACCACGACCAGCTACAGACCTTCTTCTGCTATTGTTATTCACAACCGCACTTCTCGAAGGTGCACGGCCACTTCTAATGGTTCTGTTATTTCTGTTTTCGTAATTATTGATTACAACTACGTTGTTACCCCAGCCATTATATCCGTAGTATGGAGGGCACCAATTGTTCCAGCCCCAACCATTATTCCAGCCCCAGCCAGCGTTCCAACCCCAACCGGTATTCCAACCCCATCCAGCATTCCATGAGTTCCAGCCCCAGCCACGGTTCCATCTATTCCAACCCCAGTTGTTCCAGCCCCAGCCAAAACCAATCGATACGTTCCAGCCACTTCTCCATGGTCTATAAAAACCTCCACCAAAACCTGCATAATATGGTCTGTAGAGAGGATCGAATACAGAACCTTCATAGTAAAATGGGTCGCTCCAATACACATCATTGTAATCATTGAAATAAGTTAAATTTCCAAAGCGATCACGCACAGCGATATTATTAGGGTTAGCTCTAAAATCGCTAACGGTACTATTTAGATCTGTATTGTTATCAAAATCCTCAACAAAATACTCGTCATCAGCAAATTCTGCTGAAGCACTTTCTTGAGATGATGCCTGATACCTGGCTATATATTCAGGGTTGACGTTTCTTGCCGAGAAGTTCTCTCCAGGGTTATCTGTAAATTGAGCTACTTCACTCAGATCCTGAGAAACTACTTTGTCATTGCTCACATATTTTACTTTTTTTCTGTCTTTACCAGAAAAATACATATCATCATATTCCTGAGCAGCAACTGTACCTGCGCTAAACAGCACAAGTAGCATTAAACTTAGATTGGCTTTAAACGTCTTCATGGCATGTGGGTTTGTTGTGATAAACATAATTTATTAAACGACAATTCCCAAGAGGGCTTTTATTATTATAAGTATATTTGCCGAATAGTAATTTATTGTATTAACAAACAAATTTTATACCAAATTAAGTATGAGTAAGGGTTTACCTAAAAAAAGTGAAGATTATTCGCAATGGTACAACGAATTGGTGAAAAAAGCTGATTTAGCAGAGCATTCTGCAGTAAGAGGCTGCATGGTAATAAAGCCATATGGTTTCAGTATTTGGGAGAAAATGCAGGCGGCTATTGATAAAATGTTTAAAGATACTGGCCACCAAAATGCCTATTTTCCTCTATTTGTGCCCAAATCATACTTAAGCAAAGAAGCAGATCATGTTGAAGGTTTTGCTAAAGAGTGCGCTGTGGTAACGCATTACAGACTTAAGAATGCTGAAGATGGTAGCGGTGTTGTGGTTGATCCTGATGCAAAGCTGGAAGAAGAGCTTATTGTGAGACCAACTTCTGAAACAGTGATCTGGAACACCTACAAATCATGGATTCAGTCTTATAGAGATTTACCAATTCTTGTAAATCAGTGGG
The DNA here is from genome assembly GCF_009711475.1 of Fulvivirga aurantia. Taxonomy (GTDB): domain Bacteria; phylum Bacteroidota; class Bacteroidia; order Cytophagales; family Cyclobacteriaceae; genus Fulvivirga; species Fulvivirga aurantia. Next base: position 4,562 of record NZ_SMMD01000880.1, on the reverse strand, counting down.
CTAATGTAGTGAGGTGGGAAATGAGAACCCGTCTGTTTTTAAGAACTGCAGAATTTCTCTGGCAGGAGGGGCATACAGCTCATGCTACCAAGCAAGAAGCTATCGATGAGACGATACAAATGCTTAATGTTTACGCCACGTTTGCAGAAGAATTTATGGCGATGCCAGTAATCAAAGGGGTGAAGACAGAAAGTGAGCGTTTCCCGGGAGCGGTTGATACTTATTGTATTGAAGCTTTGATGCAGGATGGTAAAGCTTTACAGGCAGGTACCTCTCACTTCCTTGGTCAGAATTTCGCAAAAGCATTTGATGTGAAGTTTGCCGATAAAGAGGGTAAGCTAGACCTAGTTTGGGGTACTTCTTGGGGCGTAAGTACAAGATTAATGGGAGCGTTGATTATGGCGCATTCCGATGATGAAGGCCTTGTGTTACCTCCAAAATTAGCACCTATCCAGGTTGTGATCGTACCTATTTTCAGAAAAGGGCAAGCGGCAGATGGCATACACGACCAGGCTGATAAGATTAAAAAGGGTCTGGAGGATTTAGGTATAAGTGTAAAATATGATGACCGTGATACCAACTCACCCGGATGGAAGTTTGCAGAGTATGAAATGAAGGGGATACCTGTAAGAATTGCCATTGGCCCTAGAGATGTAGAAAATGGGACTGTTGAGGTTGCCAGAAGAGATACGAAAGCCAAAGAAACTGTAAGTGCTGATGGTGTTGTGCAGCACATCAAACAACTTCTTACCGATATACAAGAGAATATTTACAAAAAGGCTGCTGATTTTAGGGCTTCAAAAACTACACAGGTAGACTCATATGATGAGTTTAAGCAAGTTTTAGATGACAAAGGAGGCTTTGTAATGGCCCATTGGGATGGTACTGCCGAAACGGAGGAAAAAATTAAAGAAGAAACCAAAGCTACAATTCGGTGTATACCGGTAGATGCTGAAGAGGAGAGTGGTAAGTGTATTTATTCAGGCAAGCCTTCCAATAAACGAGTGGTTTTTGCCCGAGCTTATTAAGAATAAAAATTAAAAAGAATATAAACGCATCTTGTCTATCGAGATGCGTTTTGTTTTTGATTGCTTCTATGTCATTAAAATGACTTTGTCCAGATCATATAATCATTTACTTTGCAGCCTGATAATCGTGAAATGAAGCATTCGGTAAAGGTAATTATACCTGCTTTTAATGAGCAAAATGGTGTAGGTAATGTGGTGAGAGAAATTCCTGGGGATTTGGTTGATCAGGTGATTGTAATAAATAATGCTTCGACTGACGAAACGGAAAAGATAGCAGCTGAAGCCGGAGCTACAGTCTTAAAAGAAAGGACCAGAGGCTATGGCAGAGCTTGTTTGAAAGGAATTGATTATCTAAAAGCACAAAAAGAGCAACCTGATATCGTAGTGTTTATTGACGCAGACTATTCTGATTACCCTGAAGAAATGCGAAATCTAATAAAGCCGATTGTGGAGGAGGACTACGATATGGTCATTGGCTCCAGAGCTTTGGGTAATAAGCAAAAAGGCGCGATGACACCTCAGCAGATTTTTGGTAATTGGCTGGCAACATCATTATTGAGGCTATTGTACGGTGTGAAATTTACCGATCTAGGTCCCTTCAGAGCGATTAAGTTTGATCAGCTCATAGCATTGGACATGCAGGATAAAACCTATGGCTGGACGGTTGAGATGCAGTTGAAAGCAGCCAAGAAAAGATTAAAATGTATTGAAGTGCCCGTGAACTATAGAAAGCGCATCGGGTTTTCTAAAATATCCGGTACTGTCAAAGGGACGATTATGGCTGGTTATAAAATAATTTGGACAATTTTCAAGTATTTATAGGTGTGGAGTTAGTTGTAATTATATTGTATTGTGTTTCACTGCTTTTCATTTTTTTGTTTAGCCTGGGGCAACTTCACCTAACCTGGCATTACCTTAAGGCTAAAAAAGATCAATCAAGTCAACAACCATCGATCGATGAATTGCCGCATGTGACTGTGCAGTTGCCGGTTTATAATGAAAAATATGTGGTAAATCGTCTGATAAATGCAGTTTGTAATTTTGATTACCCTACTGATAAATTGGAAATACAAGTATTAGACGACTCTACAGATGAAACTGTCGACATAGTAAAAGAGCAAGTAGAACACTGGAGCTCCAAAGGCATAGATATAAAGCAAGTAAGAAGAAAAGAAAGAGAAGGGTTTAAGGCAGGAGCCTTAGCTTACGGATTGAACATTGCTAAAGGTGAGTACATTGCCATTTTTGATGCCGATTTCTTGCCAAAAAAGAGTTTCTTATTAAAAACTGTACCCCACTTTTCTAAAGAAATAGGGCTTATACAAACCAGATGGGGTCACATCAACAAAGATTACTCCTTACTTACTCAATTACAGGCATTTGGTTTAGATGCTCACTTTTCTGTTGAGCAAACAGGTCGCAGTCATGCTGGAAGCTTTATAAATTTTAACGGAACAGGTGGTGTATGGAGGAAAACTTGTATTGAAGAAGCAGGTGGTTGGTCAGCAGATACATTGACTGAAGATCTGGACCTTAGTTATAGAGCACAGATGAAAGGTTGGAAATTTAAATACCTGGAAGATTGTGTAGCTCCGGCAGAACTCCCCGTGATCATGCCTGCCATAAAATCGCAGCAATATCGTTGGAACAAAGGGGCTGCTGAAACTGCTCGGAAAAACCTATTTAAAGTATTGTCTTCAAAAATTCAATTTTCGAGTAAGCTACACGCCATTTTTCATCTTTTCAACAGCTCTGTATTTGTCTGTTTACTCTTAGCCTCGATTTTGAGCATACCGATGTTATTTATCAAAGATGCTAACCCGGAGCTGACTTTGCTATTCGATCTAGGCAGTATTTTCTTAATTGGCTTTTTCTCAATTGCTTTTTTTTACTGGACAGCCACCAAAAGAATGTACAAGAAGAAGCCAGGTCGATATTACTTTAAGATATTCCCTGTTTTCTTGACTGTGTCTATGGGGCTGAGTCTGCACAATGGCATAGCAGTGTTAGAAGGTCTATTCGGGTTTAAGAGTCCGTTTATAAGAACTCCGAAGTTTAACATAAAATCAAAAAAAGATAAGTGGCAGGGAAATCAGTATATCAAGCCGAAAATTAGCTTTCTTACCATCATGGAGGGTTTACTATGCCTGTATTTTATTTTCGGAATAGGGGTGGGCGTATACCTGCACGACTGGGGCTTGATGATTTTTCATGTTATGCTGGCGCTTGGTTTTGCTAGTGTATTTTACCATTCGGTGAAACCTCTCAAGTATGGGTAAGGAGGATCGGTATTTAACCTATACTGTAGTAGCCTTATCAGCGGCTGTCTATATTTATATCGGCTACTTCATTGAGAGATATCACAGCGTTTCGCTTATCAGCAGTTATATCTTACTATTCTTTGCTTATTGGTGGCTCCTTAAAAGGTCGACTAGTTTGAGCCTTCCCGGGTTAATATTTTTAGGAGTGGCCTTTAGGTGTCTTCTGCTCTTTGGCCTGCCAACTCTTTCTGATGATATATTTCGGTTTGTGTGGGACGGTAGGTTGATAGTAGAGGGTATCAACCCTTTCAGTCAATTGCCTTCGGAATACATCGCAGCGAATCAGCTACCGGGTACACTCACTAAGGAGTTGTTCTTTCAACTCAACTCACCAGATTACTTTACCATTTACCCACCCTTTGCTCAATTTGTATTTTGGCTTTCAGCTACTTTATCACCTGACTCAGTATTGGGAAGTGCGGTAATTATCAGGAGCTTGATTATTCTGGCAGAGATAGGTACAATCTATTTCTTGGTTAAGCTGGCTGATTATTACAAAATAAAGAAACGAAATATTTTGTGGTATGTACTTAACCCATTGGTCATTTTAGAACTTACAGGAAATTTGCATTTTGAGGCCTTTATGATATTTTTTCTGGTGGCAAGTATCTACTTGTTGCTCACTCAACGTGTTGTAATGGCTTCACTACTTTTTGCCATGGCGATCTCAGCAAAATTGATCCCACTAATCATATTGCCGCTGTTTCTGAAAAGGCTTTACAGACCGACTCTAATAAAATTTTATGGCTTTACTGGCATGTTTACGTTGTTGGCATTTTTGCCACTGGTGAGTCAGGAATTAATTGATGGAATGACTGCCAGCCTTTCATTGTATTTTCAAAAATTTGAGTTTAACGCCAGTATATACTATCTGGTGAGAGAGGTTGGGTATTATTTCCAAGGATACAATATCATCTCAACGGCAGGTCCGTACCTGGCATCTCTTACGTTTTTGTTAGTTACGGCATATTCCATTATGAGAAAGCAAGATAAGTTACCACTAGCAGTGATAATTGTTCTTGGCATTTATTTTCTGTTGGCCACCACCGTTCATCCTTGGTATATCTGTACACTTTTGGCGTTTTCGGTGTTAACCAAGTATAATGTAATTGTAGTTTGGTCGTTGTTAATCTTCCTTACTTACGTGGGTTATTCCGAAAGCGGCTTTAAGGAAGTTTTATGGTTGACAGCCATCGAATATTGTGGTTTAATC
>NZ_SMMD01000851.1 GCF_009711475.1 Fulvivirga aurantia | reverse complement strand
TTAAAGTCCAATAATATAAAGGTATCTCACGACTTTTCTATTACCGACTACGAGGAGACTGAAAACACAATTTTAATCCTAAAGAAGGGAACGGTAAAATTTGGCAAAGAACAAGAGACTTTGCAGGAAGGGCATGCGTTATTTATCCCAGCTGGTAGATTTACACCTCTCTCTTTTGGTAATGTTGATGAAAAAAGCCCAAAACTCACGTTAGAGGAGTTTGGCTTTAAACAGACAGAATACTTTAAAACCAGCGGATCTGAAGAAGCAGCGGCTGTGCCGGTTGCTGACTTTACATCGGTTGTATTTGAAGCAAAAGTATTTGATACGGTTAATTTTTTCACCGCACTTGATATACCCGCTTTCTCTTTAGAGAACTCAAAAGTTAACAACATCATTTATGATATTGTAAAAGAGCAAGAGACTGAGGAGGAAGGTTTTCAGCGTGTAGTTAAGATTAAGAGTGAGTTGATGGCTGTCGAGGTTATCAGACATATACTTAGAAAGAGACTTTTTGTAGAGCAAATGGCTACAAATAGTACTTACTTCAAAGATCCAAGATTGATCAAGCTGTTTAAGTATATCAAAGATAATATTGGCGGTGAGCTTACTAACAAAACTTTATCTGAGGTAGCAGATGTATCAGAAGATTATGTTGGTCAGTATTTCAAAACATTGACGGGCATTAATCCACAGGATTACATCGAATACCAGCGTATGGAGCACGCGGTTAAACTTTTAAGAACCACAAAAATGAGTATTCGCGATATTGGTACTGCTTGTGGTTATAAAGACACTGCCTACTTCTGTAGAAGATTTAAGATGATGTATGGTATACCAGCAGGTAAGATGAGAAAGCGTGAAACGCTAATGAACATCTAAGACCTTGTTGAAATCATAGATAATTTCAGAAACCTCAATCAAAAGATTGGGGTTTTTTTCTGCCGCATTTCCAATTACAATTACATCTGCCCCAGCTGTTAATGCTTCTTTTGCTTTCTGTGTGGTGTTGATGCCGCCCCCAATTATTAACGGAGCATTTATGGCCTTTCTAACCTTTGAAATAACTTTTGCGGGTATATGTTGCTTAGCCCCACTGCCGGCATCCATATAAATAAGCTTCAGTCCCAACATTTCACCTGCCATAGCCGTGCAGGCCGCTACCGCTTCTTTATCTGAGGGAATTGGATTGGTATTGCTCATATAAGACACAGAAGAAGTGTTTTCTGAGTTTATAAGCATATAACCAGTTGGCAAAACTTCAATACGACTATTTTTTAATATCGGAGCAGCCACTACATGCTGGCCGATCAATAAATCGGGGTTTCTACCAGAAATCAGACTTAAAAATAGAATACCATCTGCATTGAGATCGATATGCATATTACTGCCAGGGAAAAGCACCACCGGAATATCGCTGCCACTTTTTAACGACTGAATGATCTTACTTAGGTTGCTATTAGTGATTAAACTACCACCAACAAAAAAGAAGTCCACATAACTTTCGTTGGCAATCTGAATAAGCTTTGTTAATGAAGATACATCTTCAATTTTGTCTGGATCGATAAGAACGCTGAGAGACTTCCTTCCCGCTTTGCGTCTTTCATTTAAGGTCTCAAGAATTGTTGTCATCACCTTTTATCGCCTGTAGGTAGTCTAATAATTTCTCTTTGATAATACCTAGTAGAAAGAAAGCGAGCTCTTTCATAATTGTATGCTTTACTACTGAGAAAACTGAAGGCTCATCATCTGATGTGGCTTGAGGTACTACAGATGCACGACTGGTTTCTTGATGATTGTCAGAAGCAAGTGCTTTAAATAGTTTGTAAGCCACCCAAAAGCCGGCACCAACCACTAAAGTACCTGTAAGTATAGTTTTGGTTTTACTTAATAATTCGTCTACATCTTGTTCTAATGCGTGCTCGTACTCTTCCGCAGAGGCTTCAAGTTCTTCTCTGGTTTTGTGGAGGTTACTCATCTTCAGCAGTTATGGATTTATGAATTTTATCACTTATCGTCTTGTGGAGTTTATTTCTGTCCACAAATAAATAGAAAGTTAGCACAAAAGTGATATAGATAAAAGCAACTACCAAATAACCAAGAAAGGCACTGTCTAGTAACTGGTTGATTTTTATGGATGCAGCTATGCTTAGCAATATTAAAGCTATGAGAAGGCATATTCCTAATAACATTTGTATGAGCAACTTTGCCATTGCTCTGGCGATTTCTTCCTTAAGTTCAAGTTTTAGTAATTCTATCTTGGTTTCTGCGTAACCAATGAAATCGTCTTTTATTTTATCTAGGTTGAACAAAATAGCTGATTTAGTTTATAGCCTCTTTTTGATGGTAATAATGTGTCAAAGAGCAAAATTGTTTAAATATAAGAAATGGAAAGATTAAGCAGCAGCTAAGCTTCTATCAATTATTCTGATAAATGTTGATCAGCACAAAAGGAATTATGAAGAATACAAGCAGAATGTAGAAAGCCACACCGATACGATGTTTGGCAATAACTGCGGCAAACTTTTTACTCATTTTTACCGGTAGGTTTCTTATTGCTGGAAAAGGTAAAAATAAAAGTATACCAAACAGGTTGATAAGTAAGTGGAGTATAGCAGTATTTAAGACGGTTGTTGAGTTAAAAGCAACAGTTATAAACGCTGTAATTGTTGTACCAACATTGGCGCCATATATAAAAGGAGCGATCTTCTTTAATTTTACCTTGCCAGTCGCGACTAGTGGCACCACTAAAGAAGTAGTAATAGAGCTAGACTGAATAATACCGGTTGTTACCACACCCCATCCAAAAGATTTAAATGGGTTTTTGAATAAATACAAACGTAGTTTACTTTGAGAATCTCCTATTACCGAATTATAAATTTGTCTGGAAACCAGCTTTACTGCTCCTATGAGGCCGGCAAACGATATGACAAGAGTAATAAGCCCGTTACCCACCAAATCGATAAAACCTTGTGAAAGACCAAAGTCAAACATGTTGTTATAGGTCATGTTGTCACCAACAGCAGCAGGGCTGTGGTCTGAAAATAGACCGGCAATTTGTGTGGTAAACGATGATAATAAACCGTAATTAAGCTCTAGCGGAAAAAGAATAGCTACTACTATAATGTTAAAAAAATCATGAATTACGCCAGTAGCAAATGCCTTTCTAAACTCTTTTTTCTGATCAATATATCCCAGGCAAATCAATGTACTGGTTAGTGTAGTGCCTACATTAGCGCCTAAAATCATGGGTACAGAGTCTTGAAAAGTAATAGACCCTGAGGCCACTGCTGTTATGATTATAGCAGTACTCGTTGAGCTACTCTGTATTAAAGCTGTAATAAGCAGACCTATAAAAAGACCGATAAATGGATTGGCCGATGCCTGTATAAAAGATTGTATTGTATCTTGCGACAAGCTTTTGAAGGACTGACCCATGAGGTCTAAAGAAAAGAGAAATAGCAATAGACCTAACAGCAGGGCCAGAATGCCCAGCATAGAATAATTGCCTGATTTATCTTTTATATCTAATTTGTTTGTCACTAAAATACGAGATGCCCAAATGAAGCCGCAAAAGTATAAATTAACTAAGTTAAACTTGTCTAAGCCAATATTATCGAATTGTTAAACTTATTTAGGAGTGAAATGGTTAGATTCGCGGCATGTTTTGATTTTGCATCAATACTTAACAATTACTTAATGAGCGTAATAAAACCTTAACTACCCGCCTTAGTATTTTTGCAAACCTTTTAAAATGGACAACTATGGATTTTGGCATACTTGACTTAATCAGAATAATCGGAGCGCTGGGCTTCTTTATCTTCGGGATGAAGATAATGAGTGAGTCGCTACAGTTAGTTGCCGGATCTCAAATGAGAAGGGTGCTGGGTACGATGACTACCAATAGATACACGGGTGTGCTTACAGGCTTTTTAATAACTGGTCTTCTCCAATCTTCTTCTGCCACCACAGTGATGACTGTAAGCTTTGTAAACGCTGGGCTTATTTCGCTGGTTGAATCGGCAGGTGTGATGATGGGGGCAAATATTGGTACAACAATAACTGGTTGGTTGGTTTCTTTAATCGGGTTTAAAATTAAAATAGCCAACTACGCACTTCCTATAATCGCCATTGGTTTTCCAATGTTGTTTTTCTCAAGTGATAGAGTAAAGAAATGGGGTGAAGTGCTCATAGGATTTGCGCTGTTATTTATGGGCTTAGGTGAGCTAAAAGAGGCTGTGCCTGATATAAAAAGCAATCCTGAAATCCTTTCGTTTTTAACTGAGTTTGCAGACCCTGGCATTTTAACAAGAATGCTATTTGTATTAGTAGGTACCATCCTTACCGTGGTGGTGCAGTCTAGTAGTGCTGCTATGACGCTTACTATCGTACTTACTACGCAAGGACTACCTTTAGACATAGCTGCAGCCATGATCTTAGGGGAGAATATAGGTACAACTATAACTGCTGAGTTGGCTTCTCTTGTAGCCAACGTACATGCAAAGAGATCTGCCAGAATTCACTCATTATTTAATCTCATTGGTGTCACCTGGATGATTATTATTATGCCATGGTTCCTTGATGGACTAAATTGGTTTTTGGATAGCGTAGTTCCTGTTTCTGAAATAGGAGTAGAGAACCAATTTGCTTTAGCGGCATTTCACACAGCATTCAACCTTCTGAATGTACTTCTTCTTATCGGATTTGTGCCACATTTAGTGAAGCTGGCTAGAAATTCTGTAAAATCTAAGGGAGAAGAAGATGAGGAGTACAGACTTGAGTTTATCAACAAAGGAGTATTTACTCCTTCAGAAATGTCATTAGCGGAAGCGTCAAAAGAGGTTATCAAGTTTGGACAGATGACCAAAAAGATGCTGAAGTGGTTTATGGAGCTTTCTAACGAGCAAAAAAATAAGCGGAGAGGAAAGCTTTCGATGAAGATTCAAAAAGTAGAAGACTTTACAGATGATCTGGAAGAGCAGATCAACGATTTCCTTGTAAAAATTTCTGAAAATGGCGTGAGCTTAAAGGGGTCTCTTGAAATAAGAGGTTTGTTAAGTATTGCGACAGATCTGGAGCGTGTGGCAGATATCATTTTGAGAATGTCAAAAGATATAGAGCGCATGCATAAAAATAAGATCAACCTCAATCAGGATCAGCGAGATAATCTCAATAAGTTGGCTGGGAGAGTTGATAATGCGGTTGATGTAATGATACAGAACTTGTCAACCGAAGCATCTAAAGTAACTATTCAGGAAGCGCGCGCTATGGAAGACGCCATTAACCTTGAAGTGAAGCATATGAGAAAAGGTCATATGAAGAGTATTGAAGAGAAAGGTTATGATGTGAGAGCAGGTATTATTTATAGAGATTTATACAACGGCTACGAGCGCATTGGCGATCACATTATCAATGTTACTGAAGGAATTATTGGTGATGGTATGAAGGATGAAGAGGCTTAGCCTTTAAGCTGATTCAAGGCCAACCAAGCCATCAAACCCGCACCTATTTCCAGCGCACTTTCATCGATGTCAAAAGTAGGGGTATGCACATACGAAGTGATCCCTTTTTCCTCATTACGTGTACCTAATCTGTAAAAACAAGCGGGTATTTCGTGTGAATAATAAGAAAAATCTTCTGCTCCCATCCATATCGGTAAATCAACTACATTTTCTTTGCCCATATAGTCCTCAGCAGCTAATCGTGATGATTCAGTCAACTCAGGATCATTTTCTAGGTAAGGGTAACCTTTTGAGATATTTACCTCACATTCAGCGCCCATGCCCTCTGCAATTGATTGAGCCATTTTGGTAATTAAACCATGAGCCCGAGCTCGCCATTCTTCATCCATAGCGCGAAAAGTGCCGGCAACCTTCACTTCATCAGGGATTATATTCGTAGCTCCATGAGCATGTACATCCCCAAAAGAAAGTACAGTTGGTGTTTTAGGACTGGCATTTCTGCTAATTATCTGCTGAAGAGCAACTATGATATGTGAAGTAATAAGCACAGTGTCTGTCAACAGCTCTGGAATTGCTCCATGACCGCCCTTACCCTTGATCGTAAGATAGATTTCATCGGCACTGGCCATATACATACCTGATTTAAAACCAACCTTTCCAACGGGGATTAATGGCATTACATGTTGTCCATGAATATTGCTGGGCGCAGGATCTTTAAGTGCTCCATCCTTGATCATTAAAGAAGCACCGCCAGGATTTTTTTCCTCACCAGGCTGAAAAATAAGTTTGATTGTACCCTCAAACTGATCTTTTACCTCATTGAGAATTCTGGTTGCACCAAGTAATGAAGCTGTGTGCGCATCGTGACCACACGCATGCATTACACCTTCATTTTTTGACTTATATGGCACATCATTAGCTTCAACAATTGGCAGTGCGTCCATATCCGCACGAAGAGCAATAGTTTTTTTTGAAGGATTTTTACCTTCTATCAGTGCGGTTAAACCTGTGTTAGCGACACCTTCTTTTGGTGAAAGGCCAATCTCCCTGAGCTGCTCTGCCACGTAACGTGCAGTATTAAACTCCTTGTAGGAAAGCTCAGGGTTAGCATGTAAATGTCGCCTGATATCAATTACTTTCTGGAGATTATCTTTAGCCAGTGACTTTATTTTCTCCTTTGATACCATTAGTTGATGTATATTTTTTCCGGGATAATGATCGCTTTAGTAAATTCTTTTTTTATAGCCGCATAATCGCGTTGAGCCTCAAGTCTGCTGTAGTATTTGCCTACTTTTACTCTAAAATTTGGTTCATCAAACTTTAAAATAGGTCGCGATTCGTGCAATATGGTAAAGACCTTGCCTTTTGCTAATCTGGCTTTCTCACTGTCGGTTCCAGAATATACCAAAATGGTAAAACCGTCTACATAATTAACGTTGGACCTTAGGCTTACAATGCTGTCTAGCACTGCATTGAGATTTGCAGTAACATCATAAGTAGGCTCTATAGATGAGTAATCTTTCTTGATTACAGCTGAGTCGATTGTAAAAGACATGCTGTCATCAATAGCAAGAATTTTAGGCCTTAGCGGCTCTAAATCTTCTTTATAACTTTCATCAGAAGCACTGGGAATAGTGCTTTGAGAACAACCCATAGCCAAAAGCGCGACAACTAAAATGTAGGTTAGGTTTTTCATTAGTTAGTCCTCAATAAGCACACACTTATTAGATTTTACGTCTTCTTCTACTTTCTTAAATTTCACATCCTTCTTTACGCTGCCATCAGGATACTGTACTGTAACCTTGTCGTTTCTTCCAGGAAGATTGTCTGCCTGAATCGGCTTTGTCTTTTCGGCAGGAGGTCTATTGGCTTGTGGCTGTCCTCCTCCGCTTAATAAAGAGCGTGATTCATCTTTTTGTTCCTTGAGCTGTTGTCTTTTATGTGTACGAGCCTCTCTTACTTGTTCAGGTTCCTGAACCGGAAGCTCAGCTTTCATAAGGAATGAAATAGTATCTTCATTTACCTTAGCAATAAATCGCTTAAACAACTCAAATCCTTCAAACTTATAGATCAATAATGGATCTTTTTGTTCGTAAACAGCATTTTGAACACTCTGCTTAAGATCGTCCATCTCACGAAGGTGATCTTTCCATAGTTGATCTATGATGGCCAACGTGATCATCTTCTCCATCGCTTTAACTAATTCGCGATTTTCAGTTTCAACACATTTTTTAAGATTAGCCGCTACATTTATACGTTTATGGCCATCGGTAAATGGTACAAGAATGTTTTCTATGGTTGCGCCACGAGTCTCTTCAATATTTTTGATTACAGGGAAAGAATTCTCTGCTATTGACTGATTCTTTCTCTTGTACTGCTCATATGCGTGATTATAGAGTTTTTCAGTAAGCTCTTGTTCAGGGATTTTCTCAAACTCCTCTTTCTCAATATCAAAATCAACGCCAAGTACTCCGAGCACAGTAAGTTTGAAGCTCTCGTAATTACCTGCGCCTTTTGTATTGAGCGTGATGTCTTCACAAGTATCATAAAGCATGTTCATGATATCTAGCTGAAGTCTCTCACCATAAAGCGCGTTTCTTCTTCTCTTGTAAATAACCTCTCTTTGAGAATTCATAACGTCATCATACTCAAGAAGTCTCTTTCTTATGCCAAAGTTGTTTTCTTCAACTTTACGTTGCGCACGCTCGATAGATTTCGTCACCATAGAGTGAGAAATAACTTCTCCTTCTTTAAGGCCAAGTCTATCCATTACTTTGGCGATGCGCTCAGGCATAAACATACGCATGAGGTTGTCTTCTAAAGACACAAAGAACTGTGATGACCCTGGGTCTCCCTGACGGCCAGATCTACCTCTAAGCTGCCTGTCAACACGTCTTGACTCATGGCGCTCCGTACCTATGATAGCCAAACCACCAGCTTCCTTAGATTCTGGTGTCAGCTTAATATCAGTACCACGACCAGCCATGTTGGTAGCAATAGTTACAGTACCCGGTTTACCGGCTTCTGCTACAACTTCTGCTTCTCTCTGGTGTTGCTTAGCATTAAGTACCTGGTGTTTAATTTTACGCATATTGAGCATTCGACTCAATACCTCTGATATCTCCACGGATGTAGTACCCACTAGCACTGGTCTGCCAGCTTCAGTTAAGCGTACAGTCTCTTCAACTACCGCATTAAACTTTTCTCTCATGGTTTTATACACCATGTCTTGGTCGTCATCTCTGGCAATTGGTCTATTAGTTGGTATTACAACCACATCTAATTCGTAGATTTCCCAGAACTCACCAGCTTCAGTTTCTGCAGTACCTGTCATACCAGACAGTTTGTGGTACATTCTGAAATAGTTCTGCAAGGTTACGGTAGCATAAGTTTGCGTAGCATCCTCAACTTTTACGTTCTCTTTTGCTTCAATCGCCTGGTGTAAGCCGTCAGAGTATCTTCGGCCTTCCATCACACGACCAGTTTGCTCATCTACGATTTTTACTTTTCCATCTACAATGATGTACTCAGTGTCTTTTTCAAAGAGCGTATAAGCTTTTAGTAACTGGTTGACAGAGTGTATACGTTGTGATTTCACAGAGTAATCTCTGATGATTTCATCTTTCTTCTGCACCTTATCTTCATCAGACATCTCCTCATCTTTCTCAAGTTGAGCGATCTCCATACCGATATCTGGCATGATAAAGAAGTTTGAATCTTCACCTTCACCGGTAATCAGGTCAATACCTTTTTCTGTAAGTTCTATGCTATTTTGTTTTTCATCAATGGTGAAAAACAAAGGCTCATCAGCCTCAGGCATCATTTTTTGGTTGTCTTGCAGGTAGAAGTTTTCTGTCTTCTGCAAGATTTGACGCATACCTGTCTCACTTAAGTATTTAATGAGTGGCTTATGCTTTGGTAATGCTCTATAAGCTCTAAAGAGGGCAAGACCGCCATCTTTTTCATTACTATCTGATATCAGCTTTTTTGCTTCTGATAAGAATTGCTGAGATATTTTCTTTTGAGCCTCTACTAATTTGGCAATTCTAGGCTTGAGGTCATAAAACTCATGCTCATCACCTTTTGGTATTGGACCAGAGATAATAAGGGGAGTTCTGGCTTCATCAATTAATACTGAGTCTACCTCATCGACCATGGCGAAATGGTGCTTGCGCTGTACCAATTCTTCAGGATCTCGTGACATATTATCTCTGAGGTAGTCAAAGCCGAATTCGTTGTTTGTTCCGTATGTAATATCGGCATTATATGCATTGCGTCTGGCATCCGAGTTTGGCTCGTGCTTGTCAATACAATCTATTCGCAAGCCGTGAAATTCGAAAATAGGTGCCATCCACTCACTATCACGCTTTGCCAGGTAATCATTTACTGTAACTACGTGTACACCTCTTTTTGCCAAGGCATTAAGGAAAGCCGGCAAGGTAGCAACGAGGGTCTTACCCTCACCAGTAGCCATCTCGGCAATTTTACCCTGATGAAGTACTATACCACCAATGAGCTGTACGTCATAGTGAAGCATATTCCAGGTTACTTCTGTACCTGCTGCATCCCACTTGTTGTGCCAAATGGCCTTGTCACCCTGTATTTCTACATGAGGTTTCTCTGAGGCAAATGTCTTGTCAAGCATGGTAGCGGTTACTTCCAGCTTTTCATTTTCTTTGAGTCTTCTTGCTGTATCTTTTACAATTGCAAAAGCCTCAGGAAGCACATCCATAAGTACCTTTTCGAGATCGGTATTTCTATCTTCCTCGAGTTTATCTATCTCAGCAAAAACCTCTTCTTTATCGTGAATATCCAAATCTGGATTGTCAGCGATTTTTTGATGAAGCGCTTCAATTTTTGCATCTATATCTTTGAGGTAGTCATTTATTTTTTGCTGAACAGCGTTGGTTTTTCCCCTCAGTTCATCGTCACTTATAGTAGCTAATTTGGCATATTCACCGTTGATCTTCTCCACAAGAGGCATCACGGCTTTAATGTCTTTTTCTGACTTTGTACCAAATATCTTTGCTATGAATTTTAACATATTATTGCTTTGTTTCTTTTTAGCGGCTTAAAGTTACGCTGTTTTTATTACTTATTTCAATTACTCAGGCAAATGAAATGTACCATTAAAAACCTGTTCGGCCGGGCCAATTAGGTTTACCTGAGAATAGGAGTCATTTTGAAAATTACGAAACTCAATTTCCAAATTTCCGCCTAGCGTTTGCACTCTGACAGGGCTTTCCAAACCTTTTTGACTGGCTGCGATGGCTGCTGCTGTCACTCCGGTGCCACAAGATAATGTTTCGTCTTCCACGCCACGCTCATAGGTTCTTACGAAAATCTCATTGTCTGGCAAAACTTCAACAAAATTGACATTTACCCCAGATGCCTTAAACAGACCTCCGTTTCTAATTGTCTTGCCTTCATCGTACACTTTGTAGTTTTTTAGGTTTACCACAAACTTTACTAAGTGTGGTGACCCGGTATCAAGAAACATACCATCCTCCATAAGCCTGACATTTTGTACGTCTTTCATTTTGAGCTTTACCCATTTGTTGGGTAATATTTCAGCGGTATGCTCCCCATCATAGGCTTCAAACGTGGTTTTTTTGTCTATAAGGCCTAAGAAATGTGCATAATTCACAGCACAACGGCTGCCATTGCCACAGAGGCTTTGACTGCCATCAGGATTGTAATAAACCATTTCGAAATCAAGATGATCGTGGGGCTGAATGAGGATTAGGCCATCTGCACCAATACCAAATTTGCGATTACATAGTAGTGATATTTGCTCGTTTGAAAATGAAAATTCTCCTTTGCGATTGTCTACCATGATGAAATCATTGCCGGTAGCCTGATACTTATAAAAATCGAATGTCATAACTTTAAAAAATAAAAAGCCCCATACCTTTTGGGTGCGGGGCTTTAAAATAGCAATTAATTCTCTTATTTACTTGATTTCTTCAAAATCGACATACTCA
>NZ_SMMD01000326.1 GCF_009711475.1 Fulvivirga aurantia | reverse complement strand
TATCACCCATCTTACACTTACCGTCAAACTTGGCGCCAGATTCAACTACCAATTTATTGGTAATGATATCTCCGGTTATTTTACAGTTTGGTTTGAGGATAAGCAACTCAGTTACTTCTAAAGATCCTTTTACTTCGCCTTCAACTTCAGCCACCTGAGCCAAAACGTTACCATCGATCATAGCTGACGGTCCGATCGCAACTTTAGATTTTGAAGTAAGATCTCCAATTATTTTTCCTTCCACTCTTATATTACCATAAGTCTCGACATTACCTTTAAAAGTACTGCCTTTACCGATGATGTTGTTAGAGTTCATTGCCTCTGTAGAATTTTTCACTTGCTTTTCCTCTTTATTTTTAAACATAGCCTTTTCAATCTCAAAAATCAGTTACCAAAGCTATTATAACAAGTTGATTCTTAAAAGGTAAGTTCTGTAAAATGCATTTTTTTTAGATTATTAGTTAAAATCCACGATTTATGACTTTTATGGCCATTTTTCGTCATCATCTACAAGCCTGTGGAAAGATTTACCCAAAATTATGTTTTGAGAGTTAAATCACTATCCGGAAATGTAATTGGCACACTTTTTTCCACTCTTCATTTAGAAAATTTAAAACTTGAAATGACTATGAAAAAAGTAACATATTTATGTCTGGCGTTGGTAGTACTGTTGGTGGCATCTAATAAATCAACGGCTCAAAAAGCCCGTGGAGGTATTAAAGGTGGTCTCAACTTGAGTACACTTTACTTAGATGATGTTGAAGATGAAAATGTGAGAGCCGGATTTCACGCTGGTTTTTACACACAACTCATGCTAGCTCCAAGCTTCGCGATTCAGCCTGAGTTAAACTTTTCAACTAAAGGATCCAGCGCAGATTACAACTTTGCAGGATTCAGAGGTGAATCCAAATTCAACCTAAGCTATTTAGATGTGCCTGTATTGGCAACATTTAAATTAGGCGATGATGTAGACATTCACATAGGTCCTTATGTGGGTTACCTTGTTGGAGTAAATACTTCTTCTGAAGGTGATTTTGGAGATAGTAGAACTGAGCTCGATAGAGATGACTATGAAAAATGGGACTATGGTATCTCAGGAGGTATGGCATTAAACTTCAACCCAATGTCGATTGGTGTAAGATACAATTACGGCCTTAATGAGATAGCCGATAGTGACGATGCGGCAAGACTCAACAAAGGCGCAAAAAATGCTGTGGGACAAGTATATGTAGCTTTTGATTTGAAATAATAAAAGGCATTATACTTAAACGAAAAAGAGGGAGCAATCCCTCTTTTTTCTTTTTAAGCAATCTATATAATCTAAATAAATTTCGCTCTGAAATCTTTGAGAGCTTCACCGTTACCGATTACTGTGATAATATCACCTAGCAGTAAATGCGTGTCTCCATGCGGGACGAACATTTCGGTGCCTCGCTTCATTAAAACTAAAGAACCTGATGGGTGAAAGGCCATATTTCTAACACGGTCCCGATCAATTTTTTTATTGGTCATCTTAATTTCTTCCACTTGATAAGCACCAAAATCTTCACTCAATGTTTGGAATGTATCAGGGCGCACGATTGCAGCTTCAAGCTGACTGGCCATGGTCTGATATTTATCGATAAGCTTAATTTCTGAGTTTTGAGCTACGGTCTTTAGTGAAGGGTTGTAAAGTGAGTAGATCTGTTCATGGTTAAATTCATTTTTAAATCTTTTTACAACCTCAGTGTTTTTAGCATCAGATGAGGTGAGTACAACCACAGGG
>NZ_SMMD01000476.1 GCF_009711475.1 Fulvivirga aurantia | reverse complement strand
AAACAAGTTAATTTAAAACGAGCTGGTAGAATAATAGAACTACAGAAAGCACAAAAGCAAACCATAAAATACGAAATCATACACTTGATTTTCCTTTTAATTAGCGTTCTCATTGTTGTTTTTAAGTATCGCCAATTGTCTACCCTACAATGGGCTTTGATCATTGCCATCAACATGTATGCGAATGTCTATCCCATTTTCCTACAACGTTATAACAGAGTTAGGATATTAAGAATTTTAGAAAAAACTAAAAAGCTGTAGTCTTACACAAGATGGCCACTCGAATAGACTCGAATAGAGCCAGCAGATAGTCACTCGAAAATTTAGTCGAATTTGTGTTGCCATTTAAAAAACGAAACGAATGAATCCCTTACTGCAATTTGAAAAATGGTTTAACCAAGAGAAAAAAATGAGTGACTTGAAGTTGCCCGCTGCCTGTTGTTTATCTACAATAGGGCTAAATGGTTATCCAAATTCAAGGTTTGTTTCTTTGAAAGAAGTTTCAAACGATTCATTTATAATTACGGGGCCATTGAATTCAAAAAAAGGCGTTGAAATTGAAAATAACCCGAAAGCATCGCTGTCCTTTTGGTGGACCTCAACAGAGCGACAAATTAGAATTCAAGGGGACGTGTCAAAAATTTCCAGGCCTAACGCTGTACTTTACTTCGAGCAAAGAAATAGAGATTCACAAATTGTATCTACGGTTTTTGAGCAGGGGAAGCAAGTTGAAAGCATTAAACATTTGCGCAAGGCATTTGAGGAGCAAAAGGAAATATTACAAAACAAGGCAATTCATTGCCCGGAGAATTGGGGTGGTATTTATATAAAACCAGTTCGAATAGAATTCATGGAATTTAAAAAAAGCAGGCTTCATGAAAGAACACTATACGAACTAGCTAATAACGAATGGAAAATGACAATACTGCAACCATAAACTTTTACTTATGAATCGAAAGATTGCATACATCACAGATATTCATTTAGACGAAAAATTTCCTTTAGATGCTGGGGTTGATACTCGAAAAAATTGGAAGGAAATACTTAAAGACATTTCCTCAAGAGGAATTAATGAAATTATATATGGAGGCGATATTGGTGAAAAATCAGCGAATAAATGGTTTTTTGAATCTCTACAGGATTTTTCTCTTTCCATCACTTTAGGAAATCACGATTACTATGACGAAGTAATTAAGCACTACAGCCTGGGAGTAGTTGAAAAGCGAAGTGAATTATATTATAGTCAAGAGCGTGACCATTACAAATGCATATTTTTAGATTCCAGCTCAGGCTCGATAAGTCAAGAACAATTTGATTGGTTTAGAAAGGAACTCATGACCGATCAAAGTATCGTGATCTTTATTCATCACCCGATTTTAGCTGTTGATGCTGAAGTAGACAATCGATTTGCCTTAAAAGAACGGAATAGAATAAAAACCGAACTGCTAAATGTTAGAAATGATGTAACTATTTTCTGTGGTCATTATCATTTCGAAGATGAAAGAAGAAGTGGCAATATTCGGCAATATATTACCCCCGCAGGTTCATATCAGATTCAGAAATTGCCGAATGAAATCAAGGTCAGCAATGATACATTCGGGTATCGAATTATTGAACTGAATAACAAGAACATAAATACAGACTTGATCATGTTTAAACCAAGCCACCAAACACTTTCCACCATTCAGTAGACAACCACCAGCCAAAAGCTCTTAGTACGTCTCACGTTCAGATACTACCCAACGTTGGACTTCACATCCGCGTTCTACTCCAGACATGAGAATATCGTCCACGTGTTAGTCTTAAAGGCTTGGAGGTTTCCCAGCTTGATATTTTGTTTCTTGTTCATTTTAGGAAAAAGGAAGTGCATGCAACCTCTTGGGCTTTCAATGCATCTGCTCATAAAACTTACCAACTTACTTTTCACTTATGAACTACGATACTACCCTCAGCGCCATTTCCATCAAAGTGCCCAATTGGAGACTTCATTTTATGAGGGGGCTCTTTTTTCTAAATTTCATCAGTTTGGCACTCGATAACTGGTCGACAATTTTATTTCCCCAAGGGCAAATGGATACACTCACCGGAGTAACTATAAGTTTCTGGGCCGCTTTTTCACTACTAAATTTATTCGGCATAAGGTTCCCGCTAAAATTCGTACCGATTCTATTGCTTCAGCTGCTTTATAAATCCGCATGGATAATTGGGACTTACCTACCAGCACAAAATTCAGGCTCATTAGATGAAGACCTTCGGTCCTTTTTCTGGGTTTGCATAGCAGGAATTGCCCTGAACCTCTTGATCATACCCTGGAAATTTGTTTACGTTGAATACCTCAAAGACTTATTGAAATTTAGGTAATCAGAATACATCATTTAACAGGCTCAACACGAGCCCTAGTGAGAGCAAAATCAATAATCACTCAGAGTCCTCAATAAGTGACTCTGAGGTTTACAAGCCTCACGGCCTGCCGCTCTATACACCTCTGTGACAGCTGCCGTAGACTTTGGAGCAGTTTAAGCCGTTGTAATTCTGCTATTATTAATACTTATCATCGAAACACACACTCAATTTGCTTATTAGGCTTTAATCATTTTTCTTGGCCTCATTAATAATGTAGGTGGCGCCAAGGGGGTTGATGTAGCTTATGCGTGCGAGACAAATTAAACATAATCATCATGGATAACTACCAACGATTTGGCCAAATATCTGGGCAATTCTATACAGGAATTGGGTTTGGACTCATCGGAGGATTTATAATCTTGATCGTTGCAGACCAACACTTTAACAGAATAGATATCTTTGGAACTGGCATGTATTTTTACATAGGTGACCAATGCTTGGTTTTAACTATAAATTGATAAAGAGGGCAAAAAAAGAAAGTACTAAAGAATATCCATGATTCATCACGAAATAGAGAAAGCAATCACATTACCTTGAATTAAATGAGAATAAGCGAAAATCTACAAGCCTTTCTTCTACTTTCAGCGATAACTCTTATCGTCTATTTAATAATTTTAAGATTTTTTAACAGGAAAAGAAACACTAACAAATTACTCAAAATGAGTCTTCTTTTTTGTTTAA
>NZ_SMMD01000187.1 GCF_009711475.1 Fulvivirga aurantia | reverse complement strand
TTGGCATTTGAGCTGTCAGATTCTACCGGTTTTTTGTCATCGCAAAATTATTACGGTCAAGATACAATTAAACTAAGCTGGAAGTTAGGCTGTAAAGATTTAGATCAAAAAATTAAGGTTATTGATCCTAGTGTATGCGGAAAAGCCAAATCCGGATGTATTGAGGTTGATATATTTGAAATCTCAGCCAGGGCATCTGCAAGTGTTAAGAGTGGTTGGTATACACCATGTTTACCTATAAACGTAAATTTTGACGATTTTATCGGTAATGACAATAGGGTTTCATTACTCAACGGTGGATGGATTTTGACTACTACTGATTTTGTGAATGGTGATTGGACAAGCTCATCAGGTCCACTGTATAGTGCCCAGGCATCTTATAAATTATTATCAAATGGTGAGATGTTTGCCTATGCTGGTTCCGAGCAATATTTATTTCACAATAATGAAAAAGGGTGGGAAGAAATATACGTACCATCTTCTAGTTTCTTTAATTATGAGAAAGAAATCGTAATTACAGAAAATGGAACATACTACTTCATAGAAGAAGACAGTCGTTATATATACAAAAGTACAGATGGAATATATTGGGATAATTATATTGATATAAGTTCCATTACTAATTCTTATGGCCCACAAGGTATAGCTGTAGATGGCAATAGAGTCGTAATAATTTGTGGAGGTAGGCAGGTGATTGATATCGATGCTTCTTTAAATACAATTGAAGTGCATGATTTTGATTCATATACCTGGAATTATTATAGTGATTTTAGCTTCGATCTGGAGCTTAAGGGAGATCAGTTATTTGTTTTATATAGAAGTTACTCAGATGATTTGGCCATCCTTGATTTGCTTTCAAATACTTCTT
>NZ_SMMD01000658.1 GCF_009711475.1 Fulvivirga aurantia | reverse complement strand
CACAGCCTAGCGAAATTGAAATATTTCTCAGCTCTACATCATCCATGGCATCACCAATGCTGGCCAATTGATTGGTGGCATAACGATTTTTAGCATCAGCAATCGTGTTGAGTCCATAACGATAGGTGGCGTCAAAGACAAAACGAACATTCCAAACATCATAACTTACACCAACACCACCTGCTATACCGGTCGATGATTTGATGAACACATCTTCTGCACCTATAATAAGGTTTTGTGTCTCAAAATCGCTGGAGTTTCCAGAGGCCATATCAACACCAGTGATCTCTACAGATTTTTGCGCACCTACCAACCTAGCGTAGTAAGCACCAACTTGCACAAATGGCCTCAGCTTGGTTTGTGTGAGGTCGTACTTAATGAAAAAAGGAATTTCAATGTAATCGAGTAGATGAGACTGCTTATAATTAAGAACCAGGGTATTATTGGCATTTTCACTTTCAGCCCATTCGTAACTATTGGTATAGATAAAATTCTGTCTTCTATAATTGGGTTGAAGGCTAAATGAAAACCCTCGATGATATAAGGTGATTTCTAAACCTGCATGCCCTGCCAAAGCGCCAAAATCTTCATACTGCTTTTGATTACTCGTAGGCTCATAATTTACCGGACTAAAACCCGAATACCTTGTTTCAGGTGAAGCTGTTGTGGTATTAGCGCCAGCTTTAAAGCCCAGCCACCACTGTGTTTGAAGAAAACGGTCATTTTCAGATGGTCGGGGCTGAACGGCATAGACAGGATATGTCTTTCTTTTTTTCTTCTTTTGAGCCATTGATTGACTGCAAAACAATGTTAGCCCGGCTACTAAAGCCAAAATACACTTGTTCATTTATCCTTTTATTATGAGTTTTTTAGAAGTTTTTAGAATGCCTGATTCAATCTGGTAGTGATACATACCCGGCTTAATGCCATTTAAATCCAATCGCAGCTCATAGGTGCCAGGTCCTTTGTTTTCATTGAGAATTGACTTAATAAGCATTCCTTTTTGGTCGATGAGATTTAGTTTTACAGCATCTGTGGTATTTACAGTAAAGCTAATATTCGTAAAGTCTTTTGCCGGGTTAGGAAATGCATTTCCAAGGTTAAAGCGTTTACTTATAAAATTCTGTGTACCAGTAATTTGCTGTTGCGCTAAGTTCAAGGCCTCATAATTTCCACTTCCATCTTCTTTAGGACCATCAATAAAATTACCGAAAAGTATGTCATTGGCGATAATGTTTTCATCAACCAACATCCAATCTTTTAGTAAACTAGCATACACCTGGCGGTAGTCGTGCTGCATAGATACATTGCCTTTAGAGCGATCAGATAAATCCGGGTTGGTACCTATAACACCGGGTTTTACACCTTTGCCGAAAATGAACATAGGACCCCCGGTTCCGTGATCAGTACCATAGCTGCCATTTGAATCGATTCTACGCCCAAACTCTGAGGTTGTAACTGATAATACGCGATCTTCCAATCCTTTAGATCGTAAATCGGCCTGAAATGCATTCATAGCAGATGATAGGTGATACATCAAGGCTGCGTGACCACCCATTGTTGGGTCATAACTTTCTACCTGATCAGCATGTGTATCAAACCCACCAATTCTCAATAAATATACCTTAGTTTTAGCACCTCCTTCAATAAGTCTTGTTACCAATTGCAATTGTGGTGTTAACCTGTTGGTTAAACTACCTGATGGAGCATTAAAAGGATAAATCTCCGGGTAGGTGACTTTCGGATCTGTCGAGTTATTAAATACTTCTAACAATCTGCCAGCATAGTCTTCCGACTTATCTTCTAAATCTAAAATCCAGTTTAGCTCTTTGCCGTACGGTGAGTTATCGAGGTATGCAGGAGGCTTGCCTCTGGGATCCACAAGCTCGTCTTCAAAGCCTTCCAGACTAGCCACCAAATTGGCAAAACCCTCTGGAGAACCAGGTAGTGAAATAGATGTGGGAATATTGCCGGATTGATGAAATACCAGCGAAACATCACCTCCAATTTCAATAGCCAATGGATCTTTCATACTACTATTAGGAAAATCATTTGGGTAGACCTGTGGTGCATACTCTTGCTGAAGGTAACGGCCAACCCATCCTGATGAATAGTAATCATCAAAACCACCACCCATTTGCCAGATATCTCTACCTCTAAAATGTGACCCATTGTTGTTAGGGTAGGAGACTCCCTGCACAATAGACATACGCCCACGATCGTATAAATCCTTTGCGCCAATCATATCAGGATGAAACCCTATTTGATCGGCCATTGATAAAGTACTATCTACAGGAATATACTTTCTGACACTATTTTTAGCAGGGATTGCAATATTGGCCCTTCTACTATAATATTGGTCATATTGGTCGACTGGAATAATCGTATTTAGACCATCATTACCACCATGCAACTGGATAATCACCATAACACGATCATTGTCACTCTGCTCTGCCAATCGCAAGAAGTGGCTCTGCTCTGCCATAACTCTAACCGGCAAGTTATTTAATGCGAATGACGCACCAGCCAGAGATGGAATCGATCTTAAAAAACTTCTTCTTTTCATAATTAAAACAATTGGTATTCTGGTGTTTGCAACATTGCGTTGAATAACCGTTTCAAGTACTCACCTGTTTCCAGATATTTAGAATCATCATTATATAGACTGGCCCAATCAGCGTTGGCCTGATTTACTGCAGCAGTATCGTTATAGTCACCAAATTGTAAAAACGCCTGTAAGAAATAACGTAGCCTCTCTTTTGTAAGGTCGCCACCCCCAGCATCAAAATCAAGATTATCAGCAAAAGGATAGAGATATGGAGACAAGTTTACGATCAATTGTTTTGCATCATTGGCAAGAGCACCAAAATTTTCAGTTACAAATACTCGCAGATTTACATAAGGCAAGTCACCGGATTGATTGAAGAGTTCTCTAATGAAGTTGTAGCGCTGTGTTAGATAATTTGTAGAAATCCAGTTTCTATTGTAAATAGGAAATTGATGGTAAGCACCATAGCCGGCAACTTCAAAAGGTTGATAAAATTCCATTCCTTGGTTTTCCATGTAACCCAGGATATTAGAAGTAATCATATAAAACTCTTCCAATTCTGTTTGATAATCTGGCAGCTGCCCATCAAATAAAGCGATAGCACCTAAAGAAAGATCAAGTGGTGATTTAATTATACCCCCAAACTTATCATCCTCATTTCCGGCTACGGCCTCATAAAAATGTTCACTCTGGTAAATTTCTTCGAGAACCGGCTGTATTTTAAAGTCATTAGCCACCAAGGTAGCCGCAAGATCAGCGATGATGGTATCATCAAGCGTCTCATCTATTTTGTAGTAAACGAAAAAGCGATAAATTTTTCTTATCACCTGCCTGGCTGTTTCCTCACGATCAAAGATCATATCAATCAGCTGACTGATTTCGTCAATCATGCTCTCTTCAGTAGGATTGCCACCTTCTAATAAATCAGGGTCAGCATCTATTGTGGCACTATCAAAATAACTTGAAAATGACTTTTGAGTGCTGTCTATTGTGTGCTGATTTGGCTCTATCACGCCTCTTGGTAAACCGGTGTATTGGTCTATCTCGCTAAATGTATCATCATATTTAAAACCAGTTAGCACTCTGGCGGCTGCCTGCACATCGGTTTCTGTAAATGTAAAATAATCGCCATCACCAGATGGTGTCATACCATTTACACGTGCTTCTAAACCACGGCCTATCGTGTAGAGTTCAAACATCTCCCGTGCATAGTTCTCATTAGGACTGCCTTTCACATTTAAGGTGCCGTCCAGAAATTTGAGCATAGCATTATCTACACATAATTTTTTTGAGAGCTCCTTAAAGTTGGTAGGGGCAATCTCTGAGGTTACAACTCCGGTATCTTCATCGGTAATGTCTGCCATTCTATCTTCCCGATCAAACGCAAATAGTCTGAAAAGTGCATTTTGAAAATACAGTGCTCTGCTACTTTCTACTTTCTCAGCCATGGTAGTAAAGTGCGTATGAAAGAATAATACGATTTTCTCTCGTGTGCAATAGGCCGGTTTTTGACTTGCATTTATTACACCTGAGCCTAGCATTTGTCCCAGAAACCAACCTTTAAAATAATTGGTTAAGGTACGATCATCACTATTTACCCCTTCAAGAGTACCATTTGTAACCCAATCCTGATTGGTTGCTGACGTATCTAAAGGAACCGGAGCGTCTGGTAAGTTTTGATCGAAAAGCCGGGCAACTGCCTGAGCAGCTGTTAGTGCAGCAAATTCATCTACAACGTCTTTGCTAGCGCCAAATGTGGCTCTTCTCAGCAAGTGAGCTGCACGTTTTACTCCAAGTGTTCCGGAGATGGGTGACAATGGCATATTATAATCTAATTTATTTTAACCAGCGTTAAAGCTAACCCGATGTACCAATTTGCAAGAACCAAATAAGATAAAGAGCTGATATCATCGATAAAATGATCGTTTTGACTATAACCCTCAATCGAATAACTTTGGGCACTTACAATTTGATTTTAAGCAAATGAAAATAATAGAATGTCCTCGGGACGCCATGCAAGGTATCCATGAATTTATACCAACACAAGAAAAAACTGACTATATCAATGAGCTGCTGAAGGTAGGTTTTGATACTATTGATTTTGGAAGTTTTGTGTCTCCTAAAGCCATACCACAAATGAAGGATACTGCTGAGGTCCTTCGAGGATTAGAACTTGACGGAACTAAATCGAAATTACTGGCCATAGTTGCGAATTTGCGAGGTGCACAGGACGCTTCAAGTTTTGATGAAATTACATATCTAGGCTTTCCTTTTTCAATATCAGAAACTTTCCAGCAGAGAAATACCAATAAGTCTATTCTCGAAGCTCTCAATAGCCTTGACGAGATTCAAAATCTATGTGTAAAACATGATAAAAAATTAGTCTCTTATATATCTATGGGTTTTGGCAACCCTTATGATGATCCTTACAATGTTGAAATCGTAGCAAAGTTCACCGATATTCTGGCATCAATGGGAATAAAGATCATTTCCCTGGCTGATACAATTGGTGTTTCTAACAAGGAGAACATAGACTATTTATATAAAGGGTTGATTAAAGAATATCCTGATGTAGAATTTGGCGCTCATTTACACTCCAACCCCAAAACTGCTATTGACAAAATTGTAGCTGCTTATGAGGCCGGTTGTAGAAGATTTGATGGAGCAATCAATGGATATGGTGGGTGCCCAATGGCCAAAGATGAGTTAGTTG
>NZ_SMMD01000583.1 GCF_009711475.1 Fulvivirga aurantia | reverse complement strand
CGTCAGACCACTCAAAGTGGTCAGACGACTAATCTTATAAGGCCTCCAATCTATCTCTTCCCTGGTTTATATGTATTCTTCGCTCGTTTTTCTATATCCTCTCTGTAATAGGCTACATCCTTAAACTTACCTTCCAAATACAGAGAGATCTGATCATCGAAATGCGGAGACTCCGGGTCGCCACTTTGGCCTCCAGCTAGTAAACTCTTAGCCTTCACACTATCACCAAATTCGACTACAGCCACAAAACTGTTGCCTGAAGTACCATAAATCTTTTTTGTGTCATACGATCTGGCGCCATACGAAGCTAAAGCACCCCAACTACCCGAAGCCATACCCACAGGCTCACTAAATGCATCGTCATCAAAAGGGTGTTTGATATCACCTGTGAGCCTTTGAAAACGATTAATCTCACCCCATGGCGTGTTCCACTGTCCAAAATCCTCTGCCAATTTATCTAGCGTGGTATTAAAATGTGTGATGCGTTCTTCTGCACTTAGGTCATTTCTGTAATAAGCAAAACGCTCCATAAAACTCAAATCTTCAGGAGTCTCTACATTTCTTAATAATTGTAAGGCATAGAAATGCGCAATCGACATGGCCACAGATTCTTCGGAAACCGCATAGTCCCACTCACGCATTATTTTAATAGCCTCCTTGAGCCGGTCATCCTTAACTGATGCCTGATCATAAGCTTTAACCACCCCCGGAATGAGCACTTCAAATGCCGGTAAGTAAGGATCATAGGCCATCTCAATCAGTTTCTCGAGTGTCAGGCTATCCACGTCTTGTAAAAGTCTTCTCGCATGAATCCCACGGAAGTTTTCATCAGCATAAGACATGTAATATGGATAATCCTCTCGCTTCGGGCTGTAATCACCTGCGCTGGTAAAAGGTGTTGAGTTGCAGTTTTGAATCCAGCCATTTTGCGGGTTTATCACCTTTATAGCTTCAGAAACAGGATGCAGGCCTTGCCAATCTGTGGCAGGATTGCTACCGTCTACTGGTTGTTTATAATTGAATGTTGTATCTCTTTTGGGTATAAAATTGCCATGGTAATAAGCAATATTGCCATCAGCATCGGCATACACAGTGTTATTAGAAGAATTGGTTTTAATCTTCATCATATCGTTAAACTCATCGAGTCCATCTTTTTTGGTTCTTGTAAAAGACTGGATCAAGGCGTCTACCGGTTCCCACATGATAGCGGTAGCTACCCATTTGTCATCAATTTTATGTGTGACAGGTCCGTGGTGTGTGCGATATGTTGGAAAAGTCTTTTGCCTTAAACTATCGCCATCTTTATACGACAGCGTAACCTCTCCTACTTCTACCGGTCTAAGTTCTTCACCATATTGATAATATAAACTGTCGCCTTTTTCTACGATGGTTTCCTTAAACTCATCAATTACATCCGTGTAGGTAGAAGTGTGCATCCATCCGGTTTTCTCATTGAAGCCCTGATAAATAAAGAACTGCCCCCAGGTAACTGCACCATAGGCATTGAGTCCCTCCTCGCTCACTGCGTGCACTTCTCCTCTAAAATAGAATGAGGTATGTGGGTTAATCAAAAGCATAGCATCACCTGAAGCGGTATGTTCACCTGAGATGGCAAATCCGTTTGATCCTTGCGGCTCGTCTAACAGTGCCGGGTGTGTTAAACCATCCCCATATTCTGTTAAGGCCAGGGCTTTATCTTCATAAAATGCTTTTATCCTTTTCGTAGAAACACGTTCGATATCACCACCTATGGAGCCTTCGCTAAAATACATAGGCATCCACGGTTCAAAACGTGTTAGAAGTTTCGGCTCGACCTCAGGGTGAGTGTGTAGATAGTAATTGATGCCATCAGCAAAAGCATTACATAGTTCTTTGAGCCAATTAGGAGCATTCTCATATTTCTCAATGGCCTCTTCCTTGCTCATGTATAAACGAGCTCTGAGGTCACTGAATAATTCCTCCTCGCCCTCTACTTCGGCCAATCGACCTATAGCCCAAATGTAGTTTCTCTCCACTCGGTTGAAATCATCTTCACATTGTGCATATAGTAACCCGAAAACTGCATCAGCATCTGTTTTACCATACACGTGTGGTACGCCATAGTCGTCTCTAATGATTGTGATACGTTCTGCCTGAGCTTCCCATTTAGCTAACTCATCGTTTGGTGTTTCATTATTACATGCAGAAACTAATAGTGTGACCAATAAAAAAAGCATTGATCGATGCAGTTGTAATTTCATAAAGTGACTTCATTTAATTGAGCCGACAAAGTATTGAGTTTTAACAAAAGATCATACTCGTAGACTTTCTTTTATGTGAGCGGTTACTGCTATTGATTTTCAGGCTTATACCTATATTCTGACCAAATAAATCGCTAAATTGTTAAAATACCAGTTGCCTGTTTGTATTCATGAAACAGTTCCTTTACATACCTCAGAGCCCTGTTTTACGGGAGTGTGTGCATTTCTTTTCATATATTGAAAATGACCAACCTCAAGACAATGAGTGGGTGGCACTTTTTCCAAATGCTACTACAAACATAGCTTTTTCACTTAATGGCCCACTTGAGTTGTCAGGAAATCACAAACTTTCTTCCAGTGTTTCATCTACCTGTACCACATCAATTGCGATGAATACAAGTAATTTCAAAGCCTGCATCGTACAGTTAAAACCATATGGCTTTTACAAATTAGCTAAAACGCCTATGTATTTATTGAAAAATTCGATGGCTCATTGTGACCTATTTTTTAGCGCAAGCGAACTCAATGAGTTATGTGAAAAACTTCAATCTGAGCATACTCCTACAAAAATTTTTGCTACGCTTGAAGATTTTTTTTCTGAGAAAATAGATGACCAAAACATTGATCAGAGGGTATCTTATGGTCTTGATCTTTTAAACAGCACTCAACTATCCATGGATGAACTTAGTTCGAGATTGTGTTTGAGCAATCGTGGTTTACACAAGCTTTTTACTCAACAGGTGGGTATCAGCCCTAAGTACTATCAGAAAATTGTAAGGTTTAATAAACTCGCCAACGCCATCGCTTCAGAGCCGGACAAAAGCCTCACTTCGCTGAGTCACAAGGTCGGATATTTTGATCAGGCTCATAGTATTAAAGATTTCAAATATTTTGCAGATATGAGTCCGATTCAATATCGAAAGCTTAAAGCCAACAGTACCGATTTTTACAATTTTAAGACTACGGAACCTCATAAATTTGATAAGTACATTAAGCTATAAACTCATGAAAATCCTTATCAGATACTCTGTACTTTTATTATTACTCTTACCTGTATATACAGCAGATGCCCAACACAATAAACTTCCTATAATTGACGTACACCTGCACGCGTATACCGACCGTACTTATCGCTCTGTGCCCAACGAATATGGCACATTAAGCCCCAAAAACTTAGAAAATCATAAGAAGGCTACACTAGATATGATGGATAAATATAATATCGTGCGTGCCGTTGTTAGCCAAATTGGCGGATTCGATAACCAGGAATTTGAAGGGGATCCTCGATTTATACCCGGCTACTATGCTAACAATGCGCCTGATGACACAACTGCCTTTATAAAACTCATTGAGGAGGGCAAGCTCAAAGTATTTGGAGAGATTGGTGCTATCTATGCTGGAAAAACACTTTCAGATCCCGAATTTGATCCTTACCTCAAAATTTGTGAGCGGTACAATATCCCTGTTATGGTTCATACCGGTGGTGGCGAGCCCGGTGTTACTTACCGATGCTGTCCTAATTTCAGAATAAGCCTGGGCGACCCTTTTCTTATTGAAGATGTATTGGCCAAATATCCGAAATTGAAAGTATGCATGATGCATGCCGGTGAAATCTTTCATGAAAAGGCCGTACGATTGATGATGCTATACCCGCAATTGTATGCCGAATTAGGCGCAGTTTTATGGGTAGCAGATCCGATTAAGGATTATGCAGAGGAATTTCTCCGTAGAGCCCAGCAGTTCAAATGCATTGATCGGATTATGTTTGGTTCAGATCAGATGTATTGGGCAGAAGGTATTGAAAAATCGATACAGACATTAAATAGTTATGATTTTCTATCTGAAGAAGAAAAACGCAAGATTTTTTACCATAATGCTGTTAAGTTTCTAGCGCTGGAAGAAGAACTTAAGCAGTAATTATGCTCTGTATGACTTTTGTTAAAAAAAACCGCGTCATTCCTGACGAAGCCTAGCGAAGATCAGGAATCTCTAGAGTAAACATCACAATGGAGTAACTTAATGCTCTGATAGATGAGGCTGTCTCAAAAGGTGAGTCATCCTGA
>NZ_SMMD01000620.1 GCF_009711475.1 Fulvivirga aurantia | reverse complement strand
AAGTGGATGAGTCAACTGTTGATTCTTACATCCCAACATATCCCTATGGTTTTAACAATAGCTTTCCCACAATCGATAGTGTGTTTATTGAACTTAAGATGAACAATAACAACGTAATACTGAATTTACCCTACTCCATGGCAGGTACTTGTGAGCAACTAATAATTACGGACTCATTAACTGTCGAAAGGGTGAGATAGTATTAATAACGCGTACACTTAAATGGCTTTGCCAGTAAGTACCAGCACCACGTTGACTCTTACTCAACCCTAGCCTATCAAGTACTTCCCTCCTCAATCATATCCCGTCAATTCTTGCCTAAATACAATTTTATTTATACTTTGTTGGATTGTTCAATCCGGAAACTCGAGCTTTTAAGATCATGGTTATGATTATCACCCTTTTCCAGGCCATCCTAATGTCTTACTTATGGGGTCGGGTAGTGTTTTAAATAACAAATCATCTAATGTAGGTACAGCTGCAGCATTTACACACGGTGCAGCAATAGGCGATATAGATGGAAATGGCACTTTAGATATTTTTACGAACAACATCCAGGGTCTGGAAAACATTGGAGGCGCATCTTCCGACTTCTTCATTTATTTAAATGATGGTAGCGGCAATTTTAGCGGTGAAAAGTAGGCACAACCAAAATGTATACATGATACGAAAATAACTTTCAAGAACTTTAAGTCCTCCCCGACTGACTTTGAGGGTATATTGCACTTGTTCCCACGCTATTCACTAACTTTATCATAACCAGCCAGATCAGGTAATGACACCAGAAATATTTGAGCCCGGTGAAGCGGTAGCAGACTTTGTGAAATGCTACTGGACGTTGGAAGGCACAAAAGCTACAACCCCCAGTAAGAACACCATCGTACCTGATGGCACCATGAAGCTCATTTTTCATTATGGGGATCTGTATTGGCATCATCCTCCTGACAAGGACAGTTTTTTACAACCCAGGTGTTTCTTAATAGGACAGCTAACACGTCCTTATGTAGTTGAGCCTGATGGAGATACCGGCACTTTTATCGTAAGATTTCATCCTAACGGGTTTCTGCCTTTCACTACACTGCCGCTTAAAGATATGACCAACACACCAATTTCATTGAAAATGATATTTGGCCAGCAAGGAGAAAAGTTGGAAAACGAAATCCTACAAGCAGAGAATACTCGTACACGAATCAAAATCATCGAAGACTTTTTACTGAAAAGGCTAAAGGATAAGTCCATCATCGATCGTATCGTAAAATCTGCTGTAGACACAATAGCTTCTGCACATGGTAAGCTATCAATACAAGACCTCACAGAAAATGATAATATTAATCGTAGAGTTTTAGCTCGCAAATTTTCTTCAACAGTAGGTCTAAGCCCTAAACAATTGGCTAAGATTATCAGACTTCAGACCACATTACAAACACTGCTAAACCAACACGCATCGAGCCTGACTAATGTTGCATACGAAAACGAATACTTCGATCAGTCACACTTCATCAAAGATTTTAAGGAGTTTACGGGTATTACCCCTAAAGAATTTTATGGTGAAGATCTAAAAATGTCTCTGATTTTTGATCAGAAAAAATAGCCCTGTCCCATTTTTACAATTTTTTGAGCCAATCTAAGTGCAACTTCAGGTTAAACTTAAAATTATAGACTTATGAAAAATTTAAATCCTGTCTGTTGGTTCGACATCAATGTGTCTAACCTAGAACGCGCTAAAGAATTTTATGAAGATGTATTTGACATCAAGATGGTTGATTTGCCCATCGAATGGGGTAAGCAATCGACCTTTCCTTTTGAAAATGATGGTGTAAACGCTACAGGGGCTTTAGTAGAAAAAGAGAACTATATGCCCAATGACAATAACACTGTTGTGTATTTCTCTTCACCAGACTGTGTAACCGAAGAGTCCAAGGTGGAAAAAGCTGGTGGTAAGGTTCTAAAACCTAAGTTTTCGATTGGAGAATTTGGCTTCGTATCCATTCTCAAAGATTCGGAAGGCAATACAATCGGCCTTCACTCAAGAAAGTAACTCAATGTCAACCTCCCGGGATCCTGACTGAAATTTCGGGAGGTTGCATGAAATATAGGATAATAGGAGACTTGATAATATTTTAATTATTTTGGCAGTATAAATCTGATGCAATTTATTACAAATATCCCCTTTACTTAAAATCATCTCCTTCTTATTTTGAAAATATATGGTATTGGTGGTTTAGGAGTTGATCAGAGAATTTTTTCAGAATTATCTCTCGACTTTGATTTAATTCCACTTGAGTGGATCCCTCCAATTGGCAATGAGAAAATTGAAGTATACGCCACTCGGTTTGCCAAACAAATCAATGCTCAAGAGCCTTTCGGGATTATCGGAGTTTCCTTTGGAGGAATGATAGCTATTGAGTTAAATAAAATTCTAAGCCCAAAGCTAATTATACTCATATCATCCGCTACCAGTAAAAATGATATTCCCTGGACTTTTAGAGTACTCGGAAAAATCGGAATTTTTAAAAAAGTCCCAAATTTTCTTATCAAGCCTCCTCCATTTTTAGCTAACTATTTGTTCGGAATATCTCATCCAAAACATAAAAAAACACTCAGGCAGATAATTGCGGATACTGATACTGGGTTTTTGAGATGGGCAATCAATCAAATTGCAATTTGGAATAATGTTAATAAACCTTCTAATTTAATTAGAATTCACGGTTCATCTGACCGAATGCTGACTTTTGCAGAGAAGGATAAAGTCATTGCGATTCCGAATGGAGGACATTTCATGGTTGTGGATAAAGCAGATGAATTAAGTCGTATCCTGAATCAGATTTTGCATGAAAGTACAATCAAGTAAATCTATACTATACCACATGAAAGCACCCCTATTTATCACTCTTTTTCTCTTGATATGCAACATCTCCTTTTCACAACCTGCGTACAGCACTAAAGGATTTTTAGAAGAAGGAGATTCACTTGAGCTGCGTAACAAGCTTAACCTTTCGTCAACACAGTCGGTGCAGTTTTACCAAACAAAAATGGAAATCATGGATGTTGATGACTATAACACACAGCACATTCTAATCGATGTATTTCTACTCTTAGGTCTTGTAAGTGATACAACCAGCACTTCAATTAAAAATGGGAAACATGAATACTATGTGTTTATGCTACACGATAAAAAACCAATCAAAGTGTGGGAAAAGCATTATAAGAACGGAAGACTGCACGGCCCGTGGTATACATATAATCTACAAGGCACATTGGTAAGTGAGTTAAACTATAGGAATGACACATTACATGGGGTGTCCAGAGATTTTAGTGTTGATGGAAAAAGAATTATAAGCGAAGCAGAATATGTGGATGATCATGTAATCTCAAAATGGTACAGCTCGGGCGGTGAACTTTTGGAAACCATAACACACAAAAGATATGAGAATGTGCGGGATGGTGATGGTCTGACTTATTACAGGGATGGTACTCTCAAAGAAAAAATGCATTATGTTAATGACAAGCTTGAGGGCAAGTACCAATCTTTCCATCCGAACGGAAAAATTCATGAGGAAACTATATACAAAGATGGTAAGCCATGGGAAGCGATTGTAAACTATACTGCGGCAGGTGAGCTAAGAGATGCAGGTACACTCAAAGAAGGCTCAGGCATACTAATATCCTACAGAGATACAGGAGAAATAAAATCTGTAAAAACCTACAAAGATGGCGTACTTGTAGACCGAAGTTGGATCAGAGAGAAAGGTGAGCTTTATTTAGCGATTGAACGCTTCAATCAGGCATTTAAGGAGGGCGATGTGAAAACTTTGACCTCAATGATTACCTATGATTATGTACACACTAATGGTACTTCAAAACCAATCAATAAAAGCCAATGGTTAGATTATTTACGAAAACGTTCTGAAGACCTCTCTTCTGGAAAACTTGTAGTCCTGGCGTACTCGATGGAAGAAATGGCCATTGAAATATTATATGGTAAAACAGCTATCGTAACTGGTAAAGTGATAGTAGAAACTGAAATGGAAGGCTCTCTACACAAGAATGAATACCGGGTAACTCATGTTTGGACCAAATATAAAAATGGTTGGAGAAGGGCCGGCTTTCATGACAGCAAAATAAATTAAGCATATTAAATAAAGGTAAATGGCCGTTCTTTTTCACTTCGTTTTTACCCTCTTCAAAATTGCTGTTTTAGCCAGCATATATGCTCTACTTATTACATCCATTATTAGAATGGTGACTCATATAAAAGTATCAAAAACAAAGCTGTGGGCCTGTAGCGGAGCAGTGATATCACTTGCCTTGTTTATTTATATGTTTACCCATTGGGGCGATCATGGATTAGGTGATTATGCACGAATTCCTCTCAATCATGGCAAAGCGGTTCAACAAGGTGATGGCACATGGACTTACATAACCCCTAAAGATTATGAACATGAAGTTCTGGTTCTAAATCAATTCACATTTACGGATGATTACCTTATTGGCACAATCGATGACCCAAAAGTGAAAAAATATGCCATTTGGAATTTGTCGACAAACGAAGTTGTATTCAAAGATTCTATACCTCAGAAAAATTTTGACAGTCAATTAAGAGATTTTTATAGTCATTACAAAGACTACTGGGGAGGCTGGAGGTTTTGGCTCTTAGCATAAACGATTACCCTATCTGTCTACGGAAAAGTCGGATTCATCTACTTTATAA
>NZ_SMMD01000812.1 GCF_009711475.1 Fulvivirga aurantia | reverse complement strand
TAATTACATAGTGCTTAAATCTGATTTAGAGAGCACTTATATCAACTACCTTTCTAGCGGAAATCCTGCTACTCCAGACGCTAAGTGCCGAATATTAGGTCAGCTTATAAGTCAAAAACTAATGGTCGCAAAAGCAGAGATCGATTCTGTAATTGTAACTGATATAGAAGTTGAAAGTAGCTTAGACTCTCGTATGCAAGCTATTATATCGCAGTCTGGCGGCTCACAGGAACAACTAGAAGAGTATTACGGTAAGACTTTGGATGAGATAAAGGCTGACATTAGAGATGACATAAAACAGCAATTAATTGTGCAGAGAATGCAGGCTACAATTACCGAAGATATTAAAGTTACTCCTCAGGATGTGAGAAAGTTTTTTGATAAAATCCCACAGGATAGTTTACCTTATTTCAGTAAAGAAGTAGAGGTAGCACAAATAGTGAGAATTCCTGATATTGGAAAAGACCAAAAAGAAGAATTGAAAGAGAAGCTTAATGAAATTAGAGCCAAAGCCATAGCGGGTGAGAGTTTTGAAGAGTTAGCTAAAGAATATTCTCAAGGACCCAGTGCTAAATATGGAGGTAATTTAGGGTTTGCTCAAAGAGGGGTAATGGCTCCAGAGTTTGAAGCTGCTGCCTTGAAACTTAAAGCTGGTGAGATATCCAGACCATTTGAGACGCAGTTTGGTATGCATATCGTACAATTGCTAGAGCGAAGAGGTAACGAATACAATTCAAGGCATATATTGCTACAGCCTAAACCCTCTGAAGTAGATATAGAAAGAACTGTAAACTACCTGGATAGCCTTAAGACACAAATAGAACAAGATAGTATTTCATTTACCAAGGCTGCTAAAGAATATTCCGAGGATCAATTTACGGCAGGAAGAGGAGGCTTTTTTAGTGATAATCTTGGAGGTACCCGAGTTTCTGTAGAAGACCTGGATCCGGTGGTTTTCTTCGCTATCGACAGTATGGAAGCTGAAACCATCAGCAAGCCATTGACCTATAGAACTGATGATGGAAAACAAGCAGTGAGAATACTTTATTACAAGTCAAGTATTAAGCCTCATCAGGCAAACCTGAAAGAAGATTGGCAAAAAATACAAGCGGCTACACTGAATGAAAAAAAATCTCGAATACTCGATAGGTGGTTCAACGAAGCACGTGAAGATGTGTTTATTAGTATAGACGATGAGTATGACTATTGTGGAATATTAAATTAATCGATGACATAGCCATTATATATGAAAGAATTTAACTCAGAAGTAGAGGCAGCAGACGAATTACATCAGGCATTTAAAAAATTGACAGATGAGATTTCTAAGGTTGTTATCGGTCAAGATGATGTTGTAAGATTATTATTAACTTCCGTTTTTTGTCAGGGCCACTGCCTTTTGGTTGGGGTGCCAGGTTTGGCAAAAACATTATTGATTCAAACTATAGCTTCTGCTTTAGATTTAAAATTTAACCGTATTCAATTTACACCAGACCTGATGCCCTCCGACATTTTGGGTGCAGAAACACTGGATAAAGACCGAAATTTTAAGTTCATACCGGGCCCGATTTTTGGCAATATAATATTAGCAGACGAAATTAACAGAACGCCACCTAAAACACAGGCAGCTCTTTTGGAGTCGATGCAAGAGTATGCCGTAACTATAGCTGGACAGAAATATGAACTTGAAAAGCCGTTCTTTGTATTAGCAACGCAAAATCCCATCGAACAAGAAGGTACTTACCCGCTACCTGAGGCGCAGTTAGATAGGTTTATGTTTAACGTATTACTTGATTATCCTGCTTATGACAAAGAAGTGGATATAGTTAAGAGTACTACTGGTGATGATAAAATTGAGATAAAGCCTGTTCTGACGGGAGCAGAGATTTCATACTTCCAACATCTTGTCAGAAAGGTGCCAATCGCAGATAATGTAATAGAATATGCGGTGAGTCTTGTACATAAAACCAGGCCTAATACTGATAAAGCAGTCCAGGCTACAAATGATTATTTAGAATGGGGAGCAGGACCCAGAGCCTCTCAATATTTGGTCTTAGGTGCTAAGTGTAATGCATTATTAAGTGGAAAATATTCCCCTGATATAGAAGATGTGATTGCTGTAGCCAAGCCTACGTTGAGACACCGCGTAGTTCGTAATTTTAAGGCCGAAGCTGAGGGTGTTTCAGTAGATCAGATAATTGATCAGCTTGTAAAAAGTAATTAATTAATCGGCTGATCTGTAATTGTTAAAGTACGTCTTTCTTTAACAACTGTATATCGTCTCAAAGAGAATTGGGCAGGACCACGGGTGGGTTGTCCATCCTGGACAGAAAAAGTAGAGCCGCAACAATCGTCACGGAGGAACAAGTTGCTTTGGTCTACAATAACATTTGCACAAGCGTCATATGGTTGGTATGAACAATTCACTTCAAAAGCGTTGTAAGTAGAAGCATTAACTCTATACAAGATAATACCCCGCACCCCCTCGTTTAAAGTTACATGGCCTTGATCAATATTCAGATCTTGATATTGTGGTAAATCTAAGTTGACTACAACATCAGGAAACGCAGCTGGGGGTATTTCAGTCTCTAATATTTCATCATTACAGCCAATGTTGGAGGAAACAATAAAGGTTAAAGTTATTAGTATTAAGAAGTTTTTAATCGTAATCATAAAAACCTTTCCCTGTCTTTCTGCCGTGGTGACCAGCATCAACTTTTTGCTCCTGTATTCTGCTTGGTCTGAATTTACTATCCTGATGAAATGAATTAAACATAGACGTTGTCACCGAGAAGTTTGTATCAACACCAATTAAATCCATCAATCTAAAAGGCCCCATTTTAAAACCAGAAGACTCTATTAATTTATCAATAGTGGCGACATCAGCTACTCCTTCTTCAAGCACTTTAAGACTTTCTACGTAAAAGTGTCTGGCTACTCTATTTACAATGAATCCTGGAGAATCTTTGGCTTCTACTGCTACTTTTCCCAGTTGCTCTGCCAATTTCTTTGTTGTTTCAGCAACAATTGGATTAGTAGAGGCACCAGAAATGACCTCGACCAATTTCATAATATGTGCGGGGTTAAAGAAGTGCATACCTACAAACCTACCTGGATGAGTTAATGTAGCACCAATTTGAGTAATGGGTATTGAAGACGTATTGCTGGCCAGAATAGTATTAGGGGAGTTTATTTTTTCCAGCTGTGTAAAAACCTGCTGTTTTATGTCAAGCTTCTCTACTATAGCTTCAATAATGAAGTCACACACCAATTCATCATTGTCCGTTGTGAGTTGTAAGTTTTTAAGAGCTAAGTCTTTTTGCTCCTCAGTAACCTTACCTTTCCCTATACCTTTAGCTAAATTCTTTTCTATAGAGGTTTTTGCTTTATCTAATACCTTTTGATCTAGATCATAAAGAATGGTAGTATAACCGGCCATGGCTGATAACTGAGCAATACCGGCTCCCATTGTTCCGGCACCAATTACGCCTACCTTCTTTATCTGATCAAGTGTTAAACTCATTAGTGTAAAGTTCTAAATTGTTTTAAAAAGCGAACATCATTTTCAGTGTATAATCTTAGATCGTTAACGCGAAATTTGAGCTGGGCTATTCTCTCTATTCCCATTCCAAAAGCAAACCCGGTATATTCTTCTGGATCTATATTGCAATTGCTTAGCACATTGGGATCCACCATTCCTGAGCCGGCAATTTCAACCCAACCTGTATATTTACATAGTTGGCATCCATCTCCTTTACAAATCTGACACGATATGTCTATCTCGGCACTTGGCTCTGTAAAAGGAAAATAAGATGGTCTATACCTTACCTCTGTGTCCTTGCCAAACATTTCTTTAGCGAAATGATATAGAGTCTGCTTCAAATCCACAAAGCTTACTTCTTTGTCCACATAAATGCCCTCTACTTGATGAAATACACAATGTGCTCTTGCTGAAATTGCTTCATTTCTGTAAACCCTTCCAGGCATAATCGACCTAAAAGGAGGCTTGCCGCTATTCATCAATCGAGTTTGTACATTAGAAGTGTGAGTTCTAAGTAACATATCAGGATTTTTTTCAATGAAGAAAGTATCCTGCATTTCTCTAGCCGGGTGGTTTTCCGGAAAATTTAATGCTGTAAAATTATGCCAGTCATCTTCTATCTCCGGACCATCAGAAACATTGAAGCCGATTCTCTCAAAAATTCTGATAATCTCATTTCGTACATAGGTAAGCGGATGAACAGCCCCTAAGCTATTTCCTGCAGAAGGTAAAGTTAAATCCTCATGATCATTATCAGCAGCGCTATCTTTAGATTGCTCAAGGCCTGCAATCAAAGCTTTAAACTTCGATTGCGCAGCCTCTTTGAGTGTATTGATTTGCATTCCAAACGCCTTTTTCTCTTCGTTAGGAATATTTTTCATCTCACCAAAAAGCTCACCAATCACGCTCTTTTTGCTGATAAATTTCATTCTGTATTGCTCTAACTCATCTTGAGTTTGCGCTTTGAATGACTTTATTTCATCTAATATGTTCTCGACTTTCTCCTTCATAAATTAAATTATCATACCAGCACCAACTGTCTCATGAGTAGCTTCATCGATTAAAATAACACTACCGGTATTTCTATTTCTTGAGTATTTGTCGTAAAGTAACGGCTTGGTAACTCTCAAAGTCACTCTTGCGATGTCATTCATTCCTATATTTTTATCATCCTCCAGCCTATGAAGCGTGTTGATATCGACCTTATAATGAATGTTTTTAATCATGCATCGCGCATCGTTTGTTGTGTGTTTTAAAGCATACTTTCCATTAGGGATAATTGCTTTTTTGTTTAACCAACATAGCATGATGTCGACATCCTGACCTACTTCCGGGCGATTTTGATTTCTTACAATCATGTCACCTCTGCTTATGTCTATATCATCTTCCAGCTGCATGGTTACCGACATAGGAGCAAAGGCTTCATCAAGCTTACCATCGAAAGAATCAATACTTTTTATCTTAGAACTAAAGCCAGATGGAAGGACAACCACTTCATCGCCAGGCTTAAATACGCCACCTGCAATTCTGCCTGCATATCCTCTAAAATCATGGTATTTGTCAGAGTGGGGCCTTATCACCTGTTGAACAGGAAATCTACAATCGATATGATTATGATCGCTACCGATATGAATGTTCTCTAAAATATATAAAAGTGTACCGCCTTTATACCAAGGCATATTTTCAGAGCTATTCACCACATTATCACCCTTTAAAGCACTTAGAGGTATAAACCTGATATCTTTTACATCAAGTTTTGATGAAAATGACTCAACTTCAGACTTAATCTTTTGATAGCTTTTTTCATCATAATCCACCAAGTCCATTTTGTTAATACAAAAAACTACGTGTGGAATGCCTAATAGCGAAGCTATAAATGTATGACGATAAGTCTGCTCAACGACTCCTTTTCTAGCGTCAATGAGAATAACGGCCAAATTAGCCGTAGAAGCACCCGTTACCATATTTCTGGTGTACTGAATGTGTCCAGGAGTATCAGCAATTATAAATTTACGCTTAGGCGTGGCAAAATATCGGTAGGCTACGTCTATGGTTATACCTTGCTCTCGTTCATCCCTGAGGCCGTCAGTAAGTAAAGCAAGGTTTACATTGGCATCCCCTTTTCTTTTACTTGATTCCTCTATTGCTTCGTATTGATCTTCAAATATTGATTTAGAGTCATAAAGTAACCTTCCTATTAAGGTACTTTTACCATCATCTACGCTACCAGCAGTGGTAAAGCGTAAAAGCTCCATATCTAAATATCCTTTAGTATCTGTATGATTATCACCCATGGGTTTTGTTGAAATTTCTTCGTTAAAAATATCCTTGTTTCTTTCTGTCTTCCATAGCAGCTTCTGAACGCTTATCATCAGCTCTTGTGCCTCTTTCAGTGAGTCTTGAAGCAGCTACTTCTTCTATAATTGCTTCGAGATCTGACGCATTTGATGCAACTGCTCCGGTACATGTCATATCTCCTATTGTTCTAAAGCGAACAGTCTTCTTCACAGTGTGTTCAGAGTCTTTTTGAGAAATGTAATCACATTTAGCCATTATGGTACCTTCCCTTTCAAAAACTTCTCTTTCATGAGCGAAGTAAAGACTAGGGAGTTCCAATCCTTCCATTAGAATATATTGCCAAACATCCATTTCCGTCCAATTGCTAATTGGAAAGACCCTAAAGTTTTCTCCAAAATTTTTCTTTCCATTAAATAAGTTCCATAATTCAGGGCGTTGATTTTTTGGATCCCATTGGCCAAACTCATCTCTGTGCGAGAAAAAACGTTCTTTGGCTCTGGCTTTTTCCTCATCTCTTCGAGCACCACCGAGACACGCATCAAATTTATATTTCTCAATAGTGTCGAGTAGGGTTACGGTTTGCAGTCCATTTCTGCTAGCATTATACCCTTTTTCCTCTACAGCTTTTCCTTCATTAATTGATTCTTGAACTGAACCTACAATAAGCTCTGCTCCAATTTCAGAAACGAATTTATCTCTAAAAGCAATTGTTTCAGGAAAGTTATGCCCTGTATCAATATGCACTAGAGGGAATGGAACATTTGAAGGGAAAAATGCCTTACGTGCTAGATGAGCAACAGTAATTGAGTCCTTTCCACCTGAAAATAAAATTGCAGGATTTTCGAACTGAGAGGCTACTTCTCTAATTACATAGATGGCCTCAGCTTCAAGTTCTTTTAAGTGAGTTAAGTTGTACGATTTCATTAAAAGATTAAATCTTTATTTTCTCAATAATTTTAGTGACTAGAGTTTCTAGACTTTTTTCGATACTTTCCTTTTCCGTATCAATAACGATATCTGGATTATTTGGCTCTTCAAAAGGTGAACTTATACCAGTAAAGTCTGGTATTTCACCTTTACGAGCTTTAGCATAAAGGCCTTTTACATCTCTTTGCTCACAGACTTCTAAAGGACATTTTATAAATACTTCGCAGTATTTTTCTCCTATAATATCTTTGGCCATTTGCCTAATCTCAGTCGTTGGGCTTATCAACGAGCAAATTGTTATAACCCCATTCGACACAAAAAGTTTAGACACTTCAGCGGCACGTCTTATATTTTCAATACGATCAGGTTGACTAAAAGACAAATTATTATTAACCCCTGTTCGGAGATTGTCACCATCTAGTAAAGCGGTTAAGAATCCTCTTTGATGTAAAGTCTTTTCCAAGCCCTCGGCTATAGTGCTCTTTCCAGAACCGGAAAGTCCAACCATCCATACAACTATGGATTTTTGCTTTAATAAATTTTCCTTCTTTTCTGTACTTAAAATGGTATCAAAAATGGGGTGTATATTATCAGACATATTGCTATTTTGAACGGCAAAAATACAATTAATTAAATGAAATTATAAAACAAAAAGGCATTCCATGTAGTTTTGTTTTTTTTAACCAATCTATATATGAAATTAAATAAACAAGCAATACTTGATATCACTCGTGATGCAGGAAAAGCCATTCTGAAAGTTTACCAAAAAGCTGATTTTTCAGATGTTGTATCTTATAAGGATGATAACTCTCCACTAACTTTGGCTGATGAAGCTGCTCATAAAGTAATTGTCAGTAAACTTTCTGAGTTGTATCCAGATATTCCAATCATTTCTGAAGAAGGAAAGGACATTGATTATAATGTCAGAAAGGATTATGATATGTTTTGGCTTGTAGACCCTTTAGATGGTACCAAAGAGTTTATCAACAGAAATGGTGAGTTTACGGTAAACATTGCGCTTATTGATAATGGAAAGCCAGTAGCAGGCTTTATATACACACCAGTTTTAGACACATACTATTATGGTATAAAAGGTGAGAGTGCTTATAAAATCACAAAAGGTGAAGAAGAGTCAATAAGTGTAAATAACAAGGATAAAGAAAGAGTTGCCGTAAGAAGTAAGTCACATGCTTCTCCAGAGGAAGAGGATGTTCTTGAGAAATATAATGCGGTTGATAGTATTTCGGTAGGTAGCTCCCTCAAATTTTGCATGGTTGCTGAGGGTAAGGCTGATATTTACTACAGACACGGACCTACCATGGAGTGGGACACTGCTGCAGGCCAAGCTATTTTAGAAGCCGCAGGTGGAGTTGTACTAAAAAATACAGGCCCTGAACCATTTACTTACAATAAAGAAAATCTATTAAATAGTAGTTTCTTAGGCCTAGGATTCTAACCTCTTTTGAGTCTTCTTATTATAAGGTAATCTAATAATAAACTTAGACCAGTAGAT
Source organism: Fulvivirga aurantia (assembly GCF_009711475.1). GTDB lineage: Bacteria > Bacteroidota > Bacteroidia > Cytophagales > Cyclobacteriaceae > Fulvivirga > Fulvivirga aurantia. Next base: position 889 of record NZ_SMMD01000812.1, on the reverse strand, counting down.
AAAACTAAAATAATCGGTAGCATAAGGTTGTCTTCCAATTCTCTGAATTGGATGGCAACTAATATGTAAAATACATTAAGTGCACCTAGAGCCAGCGCTGTTTTAGAATGCCCCATTCCCAATCTCATGAGTGCATGATGCATGTGATTTTTGTCTGGAGTGAATGGGCTTTGTTTTTTCCACAGCCTAAGAATAAAAATTCTAAGTGTATCAAAGAGCGGTATGATAATCACGCATACAGCTGTTGTAACCGAAGATTCGAATTTATAAACGCTATTATCTGGTAGGCTGTAATTATGATCTATGAAGTAAATGGCTAATACTGAGAACAGAAAGCCTATAACCAAAGCACCTGTATCACCCATAAAAATTTTTGAAGGCTCCCAATTAAAGCTGAGAAATGCGACTACTGCACCTGCCATGCTAAATGCCAAAAGTGAAATTAATGGCTCCTCAATCAGAAAAAACCAAGTGCCGAAAGATACAAGTACGATCGTGGCGATCGTTCCTGCCAGACCATCTAAACCATCAATCAGGTTAAATGAGTTTGTAATGACTATAATCGTAAAGATACTTAAAGTCATACCAGCCCAATTTGGCAAGCTTTCTATTCCAAACAGTCCGTACAAAGAGTGAAGTTGAACGCCTGCTAATTTCACGACAATAATTGCTGCTACGATTTGTCCGATAAGCTTGTAAAGTGGTCGGAGCGCGACTATGTCATCACGCATACCAATAAAGAAAATTATTGATATTGAAGCTAGTATGTATTTATAGCTTTGAACATCATCAAAAGGCATCCAAATAAGAAGAGCAGCGAAAAAACCTAGGAAAATGCCTATACCACCTAAAGAAGGAGTTCTTTTTTTATGGATTTTCCGCCTTCCAG
>NZ_SMMD01000935.1 GCF_009711475.1 Fulvivirga aurantia | reverse complement strand
AGATATATCCATATTGATGATATTGGCAATATCCTTCAAAATCATAGGCCTTAACTTACTCTCGTCACCTTCCTGAAAATACTCATATTGAAAATTCAATATAGCATTCATCGTATTTAACAAGGTGTGCTGCCTCTGTTTGATGGCATCGATAAACCATTTGGCCGCATCGAGCTTTTGCTTAACAAAACTTACAGTGTCTTTGAGTTTTTTGTCACTCTTATCGCTTTTGTCATAAGCCTTGAGCATCTCAGAATAAGACCTGCTGACCTTTAGTTCCGGAGCATTTCGAGAGTTGAGCGCCAACTCCAATTTTCCATTGTCATTACTCAGGATAAAATCTGGAATTAAATATTGAGTGCGCGCCAAACCAGCTGAGCTTCCTCCTGGTTTTGGATTAAGCTTTCTAATAAAATCTATCGCGTCTTTGATATAATCCTCGTCTTCAAGATCAAGTTTTTTCATGATCTTGCTGTAGTGCTTTTTAGTAAACTCATCGAAGCACTCTTCTATTATTTTTTTTGAGACTACTACATCAATGCTATTGCTGCTCCTCTCCTTTCGCTCTAATTGAAGCAATAAACACTCCTGCAAATCACGTGCTGCAATTCCTGGAGGGTCAAAATTCTGGATCTTTCTTAAAATTTCTTCTACCTCATCTATTTCGGTATCAATGTTTTGAGAAAATGCCAGGTCGTTGATAATTGCCTCTAAATCCCTTCTGATATAACCATCTGACTCTATGCTTCCGATTAGCTGCTTGCCTATAGCGTATTGTCTTTCATCCAATTTGAGATATCCGAGCTGATCCATGAGTCGCTCGTTGAGTGTAGAGTGCATGGCAATGGGCATGTCACGGTCTTCTTCGTTGTCACCATCACCCTGCATTTTATAGCCACTAAAATCATCATCACGGAGGTAATCATCCACATCGAGTTCGGGCTCTTCTTTTACATCATCCTCCTGATATTCGTCTTCAATATCATCAGGTTCCTCTTTCCCCTCTTCCAGGGCAGGATTCTCCTCTAACTCCTCTTCAATTCGCCCTTCAAGCTCAGCTGTAGGCACCTGCAACAGCTTGATAAACTGTATCTGCTGTGGCGATAATTTTTGTTGTAAACTTTGGGTTAAACCAAGCTTCTGCATTCGTTGAAAATCCTTAAAATGTGGTCTTACTAAATTTACGTCAAAGTTATTATATTTCAACTATTCTTTGAAAAAAAGCACAAATTATCGTTTTTTTGCGGCTTTTACACCCAAGTAACCTGGGTCATTAATCATCTCAATTTTAGATAGTTGTGGGAACACTTAAAAGAACAAAAATCAGCGACATTTTAAGCCAACCAGTTATTGGCGAACAAGTCAATATTAAAGGTTGGGTGCGTACTTTCAGAAGTAACAGATTCATCGCCATTAATGATGGTTCCACAATAAATAACTTACAGGCCGTTGTCGATTTTGAAAATTTTGACGAAGCCTTACTCAGGAGGATAAACACGGGTGCGTGTGTTTCTGTTATCGGAAAGTTGGTAGAATCTCAGGGTAAAGGTCAGCAGGTGGAAGTTGTGGTAGATGAGTTAGATGTAATCGGTGATGCCGATGCCGAAAAATACCCTTTGCAACCTAAAAAGCACTCGTTAGAATTTCTTAGAGAAAAGGCTCACCTGAGGGTAAGAACAAGCACGTTTGGCGCTATTTATCGCATAAGACATGCGATGATTTTTGCAGTGCATAAGTTCTTTACAGAAAAGGGGTTTTACAACGTACATACGCCAATTATCACTGGTTCTGATGCCGAAGGTGCTGGCGAGATGTTTAGAGTAACTACGCTCGACCCGACAAACCCTCCGAAAACTGAAGAAGGTGAAGTAAATTACAAGGAAGATTTCTTTGGCAAAGAGACTAATCTGACTGTCTCGGGCCAGCTCGAAGTAGAAACTGCTGCTTTAGCCCTTGGTGAAGTTTATACTTTCGGCCCTACATTTAGAGCAGAAAACTCCAACACCTCACGTCACCTGGCAGAATTCTGGATGATTGAGCCGGAGATGGCTTTTTACAACATCAACGACAACATGGATTTGGCTGAAGAGTTTGTAAAATACCTGGCCAAATATGCTTTAGAAAATTGCAAAGAAGACTTAGATTTTCTTAATAAAAGAGGCATTGATGAGGACAAACAAAAACCTCAAAATGAAAGAAATGAGCTGAGTTTATTAGAGAGGCTTGAATTTGTAGCCAACAATGAGTTTGTACGTATTACGTATACTGAGGCTATCGATATTTTGAAAAACTCTAAGCCAAATAAAAAGAAGAAATTCCAGTACCTCATCGAAGATTGGGGGGCGGATTTACAATCTGAGCATGAGCGTTTTCTAGTTGAAAAACATTTTAAAAAGCCGGTTATTCTTTACAACTACCCTAAAAACATCAAGGCTTTTTATATGAGAGCAAATGATGATGATAAAACCGTAGCTGCCATGGATGTATTATTCCCGGGCATTGGTGAGATTATAGGTGGTTCACAAAGAGAAGAGCGATATGACGTACTTAAGGCACGTGTAGATGAAATGGGCATACCAGAGGAAGATCTTTGGTGGTATTTAGAGCTGCGAAAATATGGCTCAGCACCTCACAGTGGCTTTGGATTAGGCTTTGAAAGATGGATGCAGTTTGTGACCGGAATGACAAACATCCGAGATGTGATACCTTTCCCAAGGACTCCGGACAATGCAGAGTTTTAAAAAAAGATATAAAGACAGGCGGATTCAAAGTAATAAAAAAGGCACCAAATGGTGCCTTTTTTATTACTGCTAGTTTGTTGTTTCTATCGCTTCAGAAACTTATAGGTCTCCCGGAATTTCTGTTTATCGTCTTTAATGGCCAATAGATAATAGCCAGTTGGTAAATCTTCAACTTTAACTTTAAAATTATTTTCATCTACCTGCTCAATTTCTACCTCAACCACATTGCCTATGATGTTGTGCACGGTGAACTTGACATCTTTCAGATTAGAATTTGCAATTTCTACGCTTAAGTAATCTACCGTAGGATTAGGAAAAAGCCTTACTTTATTTATCGTTTCAAGCTTTTCGTTTTCAAATCTATCTAGCTCACCCATTTGCTGAGCAAACGTAGATCCTCCGATAAAAGCGGCAAGAACTATGAGTATTGCAATTCTAAAAAATTTCATAGGCAGTAATTTTACACATTCAGCAACAAAAATCAAACCACTATTCCTTTAAGTGCAATTTTGCTCGTTGTTTGACGTTGCAGTCTCTACACCAATACGGTTAATGACCCATTTTGGTTATAGTTTTCTTACTCTGACAGTATTTACCTATTCATGCTTGATAAAAGCATGTGGTAGTTGGTCAACAATATCAGATGCTTTCATGGCATATTTCCCGTATTTCTCCGCAGCCAAATCACCAGCCGCTCCATGCATAAAAACACCTAGAAGTGCAGCCTTAAGTGGTTCGTAGCGTTGAGCACAAAGTGCTGTAATGATCCCGGTAAGCACATCTCCACTACCTCCGGTAGCCATGCCCGCATTTCCTGTACTGTTAAAAAAAGTCTGACCATCTGGTGCTACAATCACAGTATGAGCACCTTTCACAACCACGATTAGCTTATGCTCTCTGGCAAGTGCTCTTTGCTTTTCAAGCCTTTCAAAGTCATTATCAAAGGCCCCAACTAATCTTTCAAATTCTTTTGGGTGAGGTGTAATAATCGAATTTTCCGGTAGCATTTCAAGAATTTCTCGATGCTCGGCAATCAGATTGAGCGCATCAGCATCTAGTACAATGGGCTTATCAAAGGCTCTTACTACTTCAATAAGGCTCATCATTGTTTCTTGCTCTTTCCCTATACCCGGACCAATTCCAACGACATCATAGTTCTCAACATCGGGGCAGGTAGTTAGGAAATGATCTCCCTCATCTACAATGCACATAGCCTCTGGCAATCCCGATTGGATAATATCATAACCGCAGCTTGGAATATACATGGTAAGCAAACCAACACCAGATCTCAGAGAACCTCCGCCAGAGAGTAAAGCCGCTCCCATTTTACCAAAACTACCACTCAATATCAGGGCACGGCCGTTTGACCCCTTATGGTCAAATTTATTCTTTGGCTTGAGCCACTCACCAATCATTTCTGAAACCAGGTAGTGATTACTCGTTTCTGTTTGCCTTATTTTTTCTTCTGATAGACCAATTGAAACTCTGTGCCATTCACCCACATATGTGGCGTTTTCCGGCATTAGAAAGGCAAGTTTGGGCAATTGAAAAGTAATGGTGTGCGCTGCGTGGATCACAGCTCCTTTTTCGTAAGGAGAGTCTGCAAACAAGCCCGAAGGTATATCAATAGCTATCACCTCCGCTTCAGAAGCATTGATTTTAATTATTACATCAGCATAAATGTCTTCTACAGGCCTGGATAAACCAGACCCAAAAATCCCATCAATCATTATATCAAACTCTGAGAAGTCCGGCAACTCGGTATTATTTGATATGTCTCTAATATCGGAAAGCTGAAGCAGCCTTTCTTTGTTTGTTTCAAAATCATCTGATCCTGATTTTTTGCTATCGATTATAAATGTTTTGACATCATACTTTCTGTTAATCAACATACGGGCAATCGCCAACCCATCACCACCATTGTTGCCTCTACCGCAAACCACAGCCACCTTCTTTTTTGGACTAACTAATTCAAAAAAAGAATCAACGAAAGCCGTGGCCGCCCTTTCCATCAAGTCGATTGAGGCTATAGGCTCGTTTGCTATGGTGTATTTGTCTAAATCCTGGGTTTGCTTTGCAGAAAGTATTTTCATATCATCTATCTACTTCTCCTAAAACTATATCGATAGAACCAAAAATCGCAATTAAATCTGCCATCATGGCGCCTTTAGAAATCTCAGATATTACAGAAAGGTTTACAAAACAACATGACCTGGCTTTACACCTAAAAGGTATATCGCTTCTTCCATCTGCTCTAAAGAAATAGCCTAATTCACCTTTTGGGTTTTCAGCTCTTACATATAGATCCTGCTTTGCAGGTCTTATTTTCTTAGGCACCAATGCTTGCGGATCGAACTCCCTGGTTCGTTTGTGATCTCCCATGAGCTGATCGAGACACTGGCTTATGATTTTTAAAGATTCTCTTATTTCTCTTACTCTTACATCTGTCCGATCCCAACAGTCACCCACCTGCCCCATTTTACCCTCGCCAACAGGTATATTGAAGTCTAACTCCGGGTAGACAGAATAGCTATCGACTTTTCTTAAATCATATTTTAACCCAGAACCCCTCAGCATTGGGCCTGTCACTCCGTAATTTATAGCCAGATCGAGAGGTAGTACACCAACATTGGCAGTACGCTCGACAAAAATTTTATTGTTGATCACCAGTGATTCCAGCTCATCAATTTTCGGAGATAAATAAGCCACTAGTTCACGGCAGCGCTCTTCAAAACCTACAGGAAGATCATAAAATAGCCCACCAACCCAGATATAATTGTAAAGCATACGTGCTCCGCAAACCCATTCCAGCATACGTAGGATATGCTCTCTATCACGTATCATCCAAAAGAATGGTGTGAAAGCGCCAATATCCATAGCGTAGGTACCTACAGCTACAAAGTGAGAAGCAATACGATTTAATTCTGCTACCAGCACCCTAATAAACTCAACTCGCTTAGGAATTTTGTCTTCTATACCGAGCATGCGCTCGACACCCATGGCATAGGCATGTTCAGAATTCATGGCTGCCAGGTAATCCATACGATCTACATAAGGTATGATTTGATTGTACGGCAGTGATTCAGCGTGTTTTTCAAAGCAGCGATGTAGATAGCCCAAATGAGGAACCACATCTTTAATTGTCTCCCCTTCTGTAAGTACTTCGAGCCTTAAAACACCATGAGTAGATGGGTGCTGAGGCCCGAGGTTAATGACAAACTCTTCAGATTTAAGGTCAGCCTCTTTAAATTTATTTGGCTCTGATTTAATCAGATTATCAGGCTCGTATTGATATTGGATCTTGTTGCTCAAAACTAATATTCAACTTTTATACCTCTGTAATACTTCTGATGTTTATAGTCCTTCTTTAAAGGATGCCCTTCCCAATCAGCCGGAAGTAAAATTCTTCTCAAATCGGGGTGACCAATAAAATCTATTCCTAATAAATCATAGGCTTCACGCTCCTGCCAGTCAGCGGTTTTCCAAATTTCGGTGACTGAATCTATTTGTGGCTGCTCTCGTGGCAACTCTACTTTAAGCATCAGATGCACGTCAAAAGGTATACTGTATAAATTGTACGCAACCTCCATGGTGTTAATCTCAACTCCATTGTCTATGCCTGTAATACAGGAAAGCATATCGAAATATGTCTTTTCGTTTGAGAAAAGGAGTTTACAGACATCCTTTAGAAAACCAGGCTCGATGATAAGCGCTTTAGGGCTTGATTTCTCATCTTCACCTATCACCGCTTGAGGAATGGCCTTATTAATGAGCTCTCTTATTTCTGAAATGTTCATACCGCCTGTTTTTTCATGAGTTTCTCTAAAGCCTTTGGCGCCATAAGTGATTGGTCTCTGATTTTTTCCTGCAGCTTAAGCAGCCCTCCGATCAGCGCTTCTGGTCTTGGTGGACAACCAGGTACATAGACATCCACTGGAATAATTCTGTCAACACCTTTGACCACATGATAGCCGTGCTCCCAATATGGTCCACCACAATTTGAGCAGCTACCCATTGAGATCACATATCTTGGCTCAGCCATTTGCTCATATAAACGCTTAATTCTATCCGCCATTTTAAAGGTGACGGTCCCTGCTACAATCATGACATCGGCTTGTCGTGGTGTGGCTCTCGGAGCCATACCAAAACGATCCATATCATACACAGTAGTACCTGTACTCATAAACTCTATGGCACAGCAAGCAAGTCCGAAAGTCATAGGCCACATAGATGACAGTCTGGCCCAATTGAGCAGATCGTCTACCTTCGTCACAAATACTCCCCCACTATTAAACTGTTTATCTAGTAAACCCATTCTTATTATATTTTAAGCTATGTGCTAGCTATATCTTTCATTAATTTGATCGTAAAGTTTCCTTGGAACAGGAGATTTAAAATCTTTCTCACCTTCAACTGTAGGTTTTGGCCACTCCAGAAAACCTTTTGCCCAGGCATAAGCTAAACCCAGTGCTAAGACCAAAATAAATATGACCATTTCGATTAATGCAAACCAACCCCATGTACCTTCTGTTTGAGCTATAAGGTCAGCATTTCCAAACACAGTAGCCCAGGGAAAAAGAAACACGATCTCCACTTCAAAAAGCAAAAAAATTATTGCAATAAGATAAAATCTTACCGGAAACCTTACCCAGGCATTTCCCAAGGGCTCCTCCCCACTTTCATAAGTAGACAACTTCTGATCATTGGGTCGTGAGGGTCTGATGATATAGGCTGTAATCAAACCACCCATTACAAAAACCACTGCTCCTATCAAAAAAATGAGGATCGTGCCGAATTCAGAAAGTTGCTGTTCTTCCATATGATCAAATATAACAAATACAGTAGTCATGGTTAACCGCATTTACAAAACAAAATATCAGACGACACATATAGCTTATATCTATTGTTCTATAATAATTATTGATTTGAATTATAACTTAACCCTTCCCATATTTGTAGTGTTATAAAGAACAAAACAGAGAGAAAAGCTATGAAAAATACAGAATTGATCGACAAGTTAAATGTGCTATTGTCTGACTATCAAATATATTATCAAAACTTAAGAGGGTTTCACTGGAACATCCAGGGGAAACATTTCTTTCAGCTTCATGAGAAATTCGAAGAGTTGTATCTAGACACTGCGGCTAAAGTAGATGATATTGCCGAACGTATTTTAACCATTGACGGTAAGCCTTTGCACAGCTTTGAAGATTACGTATCGACATCTACAATTAAAGCTAAAAAAAATGTACACGATGGTGAAGGTGCTGTCTCGGGTATAAAATCTGATCTGGAAGAGTTGGTAAAACTACAGACTGAGATAAAAGATATGGCCGGTGAAGCAGGTGACAATGCAACTGAAGATCTCATGATCGGCTACAATGAATTCCAACAAAAAGTACACTGGATGATGAAGGCGTGGTTGAAGTAATCAATTAACAATGTACAATTAGCAATGAGCAATTATGATAATGGTTCATTGCTAATTGCTAATTGAATCACCCTGCCCAACCTTCTCGGTCCAGACTTCGGTATTGAATAGCTTCTGCTAAGTGTTCGATTTTTATATCTTCAGAGCCTGCCAAATCAGCGATTGTACGAGACACTTTTAATATTCTATCATATGCTCGGGCTGACAGACCTAATTTCTCCATAGCCGTTTTGAGCAAGGTTTTACCAGCTTCGTTAATCTGACAAACCTCTTTTACCATCTGAGAAGGCATCATTGCATTACAATGTAACTCATTGCTATGATCAAACCGTTTGTGCTGTAACTCTCGAGCACTGATTACGCGTTTCCTGATATCATCACTACTTTCAGATTTGCGATTAGCGGTCATTTCATCAAAAGATACCGGAGTTACTTCTACATGCAAATCAATACGATCGAGTAAAGGCCCGCTGATTTTGCTTAAATAGCGCTGCACTACGCCCGGTGAACATACACATTCCTTTTCGGGATGGTTGTAATAACCACAAGGGCATGGATTCATACTGGCAATCAGCATAAAATTTGCCGGGTAATCAAGTGAAACCTTCGCTCTGGAGATAGTCACCCTTCGCTCCTCCATCGGTTGACGCATTACTTCAAGTACTGTTCGCTTAAATTCTGGCAGCTCATCTAAAAACAAAACACCATTATTTGCCAGTGATATTTCACCTGGTTGTGGATTCCCACCCCCTCCAACTAAGGCTACATCGCTAATTGTATGATGTGGAGAACGATAAGGCCTGGTTGAAATGAGAGACGCGTTGGTACCCAGCTTACCCGCTACAGAATGAATTTTGGTAGTTTCTAACGCTTCGTGTAATGATAAGGGTGGCAAAATAGAAGAAAGTCTTTTCGCGAGCATGGTTTTACCAGCTCCCGGAGGACCAATCATGATTACATTATGACCTCCTGCTGCTGCAATTTCGAAGGCTCTTTTAATATTCTCCTGACCCTGCACATCTTTAAAGTCGACAGGATAATTGTTGAGCTCGGCCATAAACACATCGCGGGTGTCTATTTCTAGTGGCTCAATTTCCTTTGTTCCCTCAAAAAAACCAATGGCTTCTTCCAGGGTATCTACACCGATTACATCAAGATCATTGACAATTGCCGCTTCCTTTGCGTTTTCTTTGGGAAGAATAAAGCCTTTAAACTTATGCTTTCGTGCTTCAATAGCAATAGGCAATACTCCTTTGATAGGTCTCATTTTACCATCGAGAGAGAGCTCACCCATAATGATGTAGTTCTCCAATTCATCTGCCTTTATTTGTGCAGATGCTTTAAGAATATTGAGAGCGATGGGTAAGTCGTAGGCGCTACCTTCTTTTTTGATATCTGCCGGAGCCAAATTCACCACAACTTTTTGTCGTGGCATCATAAAGCCGTAATGTTTTACAGCAGCCTCTACCCTATGTTCGCTCTCTTTTACTGCACTATCCGGCAGGCCACTCATCCAGAATTTTGTTCCCTGACCTACATTTACTTCTATAGTAATTAGCTTTGCATCAACACCGTATACGGCTCCGCCATACGTCTTCGCAAGCATAAAGTCTTAGGATTGTTTCTCTATCAATAAGATTAGAACGTGGATGATTTTAATGTGTATTTCCTGAATTCGGTCTGCATATCCGTAGTAAGGTACACGAATTTCGAGATCAGCTATCTCTCCCAGCTCACCACCACTATTGCCGGTAAGCGCGACAACTTTCATACCCTTTCTTTTGGCAGCTTCAGCAGCACGCACAACATTTTTTGACTTGCCACTGGTGCTAATTGCCATCAATACGTCACCCTCTGACCCTACACCATTCACATAGCGAGCATATACCTGGTCAAAACCGTAATCATTACCAACACATGAGATGTAACTTGGGTCAGAAATGGCAATGGCCGGCAGTGGATTTCTATCATCTCTGAATCTACCAGTGAGCTCTTCTGCAAAATGCATGGCATCACAATGTGAACCACCATTACCGCACGAAATCACTTTATTTCCGTCCTTAAAAGCAGAAATTAACAGCTCAGCTGCCCGATCTATCTTTTGAAAATTGGATTGATCCTGTAAAAAATCATCTAAAACATCAGATGCCTGTAGCAACTCATGTTTAATCATAGACATGCTATCCATAAAAATTATTCTTTGTCTCTGAAGGTATCTGAACTACCTTCTTCGCTTGATTCTTCTGAAGAGGTTGCAGCAGGAGTGCTTGAGGCATGCTCAAGGTCAAACATTTTTGCTTTGAGTGAATTTACCTCGTTTTCCAGCTTTTCTTTTTTCTGTTTATGATTTCTCACCTCCATAGTTATAATCACCATGTTGATGATAAACAAAATCATACCGGCTACTGCTGCATAGATCATGATGGTCATATTAGCTCTGAGCTTTAATAAAAACTCAAAGTCCTCTGATCTATAATTGACGTAGATTGCAACGCCAAGGAGCAACACATGAAATAGAAAATAGACGATGTAGAATATTGACTTAGGTTTTTTCATGTGAGTTAACTTTATAATTTAAAAAGATCATTTGAAATATTATTGAGCGGATAAGCCAACTTTTTTAACTCTGTTACCGGCTCTTTTCAATGATCAAATTTACAATAGACATATTTTTAGCAATGGCGTTAAAAGTACAAAATTCCGTTAAGTATTCTGCATAGCACTTAACTTTTTGTACATCCCTTCTTTGGCCACTAATTCATCGTGAGTACCGCGCTCGATAATTTCTCCATTTTGAATCACAACTATTTCATCTGCATGCTGAATGGTACTCAATCTATGCGCAATAACTATCGATGTGCGGTTTTTCATCAAATTGGCCAAAGCCTCCTGCACAAGTCGCTCAGACTCAGAATCTAGTGCCGATGTAGCCTCATCTAAAATCAATATAGGAGGATTTTTCATTACAGCCCGAGCAATACTTACCCTCTGCCTTTGTCCGCCAGAGAGCTTAAGACCTCGGTCGCCAATATTAGTTTGGTAGCCATCTTCTAGCTCAAGAATAAAATCATGAGCATTGGCAATTTTAGCAGCGTTTATAACGTCTTCTTCTTTCGGATTATCAATGCCAAAAGCAATGTTATTAAAAATTGTATCGTTGAAAAGTATAGACTCCTGGGTGACTATCCCCATCAGTTTTCTAACCGAATCGATATCGTATTCTTTAATTGATTTGCCATCAATTTTGATAGCTCCTTCCGTAGGATCGTAAAAGCGAGGAATAAGATCTGCTAAAGTAGATTTACCACCACCCGATGGCCCCACAAGAGCTACAGTATTTCCTTTTTTCACTTTAAGTGAAATGTTCTTGAGCACAGCCTCTTTTTCATAAGCAAAGGAGACATTATCAAACTCAAGGGCCTCCTCAAACTGCCCCACTGGCTTAGCCCCTGGTTGGTTTTGGATAGCCGGCACGGCATCTACCACCTTAAAAATCCTGTTACCGGAAGCTAAACCTTTTTGTACACCAGAGATACCTTGTGAGAATGCTTTTGCAGGTGAAATGATTTGTGAGAAAATGGCCAGGTAAGCTATAAATTCACTTGCTGATAGTGAAGATTCTGCATCAAGTACCAGTGAGCCACCTACATATAGTATAACCGTAACAATACCTACACCCAAAAACTCTGATACAGGTGAACCAAGCTCTCTTCTATAAGAATATGATAAGTTTACTTTTCTATAATAATCAGTCTCTTCATCTACTTTACTCTCTACATAATCTCGTGCATTAAACGCCTTGATGATGCGCATGCCACCCAATGTCTCATCAAGAATATTTACGATTCTGCCTAAAGACTCCTGGCTTTGAATAGCCTTTCGTTTAAGTTTCTTTACTATATAACCCAGGGCACCTCCCGCCAATGGAAGGATTAAAAGAGTAAAAAAGGTAAGTTTATATGAAATAATAAAGAGGGCAATGAAATAGAAAATGATGGTTGCCGGCTCTCTCAACAAGGCCTTTGGGCTATTTAACACAGAGGCTTCAACTTCTTGCACATCATTGGTTATACGAGAAATCAAATCTCCCTTTCTCTCGGTTGAGAAAAACCCCAAGTGCATGTGCGACACCTTATTATACACATCCATCCTCAGGTATTTCACCACATCAAGCCTTATTCTAGCGCTTATAACTGCCGCCAGATATCTAAAAATATTAGTCATGAGCACTGAGACCAATACAATCACGCAGACAAAAATAAGCGCCTGCTTTTCGCCATGTTGTTCTATTATTGAGGTAAATTGGTAGTTAAATGAATCAAGCAAGTAATCCATGCTGAAGGAAAATTCTTCAGGCTTTTCTACCGCCTCTGAAGGTGCTTGTTCAAAAAGCACATTGAGCAATGGAATGAGCATTGCCAGGTTAAAAACACTAAATAACACACTCAATAAAATGAACAAGATATATTGAGGTAAAAAGAGGCTTAGCTTCCTGGCGTAACTAAATATTCTAAAAAAAGTCTTCATACTGCACTAAATCGGCTGCAAGTTAGGTGTTAACTATTAAAACTCATTCAAACGCTGTGGAATATTCCACCTGATGGCCCCTGAAGTATAGTTAGTAGTGGCATCGTTGGCTGCGTCTTCACTATCGAGCTTCCTATAGGTATGAGACAAATCGATAAACAAATTGTGACGCAACATGTATGAAAAAGAAAGGTTGCCATATAACAAATCGTTAGAAACGCCCTGCCCTATCTGATTATTGAAGTTCATTTGACGCGTCACATTGTTTTTCAGAATATCTCCTCCCCAGTTCTCATCAACACCATCAGTACCATATTCAGCTTTTATTAGTTTGGCCTTGATATTTAGTCGCGGAATTGGCTGAAAACGCATAATACCTACAATCTCATTGAAATTAGCGCCTAAAGGGTGTGCCAAAGACTGTTCATAGTGAGAGTAACTTCCATAAGGAGAACTATGAGAGTATGTATACGGTCTGGATAGATTCGCCTCAAGCTGTAGATCAAGGTTTTTTATACCAAATGCATTTATATACTCACCACCTATCTGTACGCCATATTTATTTGCCCACCAGCCTTCACCCTCCTTGATGTTTTCCAGTAAAAACTCATCTAATACTAGCTGCCCATAAATCGAAATACCTTTGAGCGCCAACCATTTAAAATCAAGACCTAATAGTGCGTTATCAGGGCTTCCGTTTTGCTGCTCCAGCGATCTGTAAAAAATGATTGGGTTTAAATATTGAATGTCAAAATCAGCACTTACACCAGTAGAATCAACGCCATATACCACGGATTCAAAAATACCTATATTAAGCTTCTTAGATATGTTGATACTCAAATGGTGCATCGACATGTATTTAGATGGATAGCGATCGTTGCCCGTGAGACCGCCCGCATTACCAAAAACATCAGCCGTAAGCTGCGTGTATAGATTGGTGTAATTGATACGCCAGACTTTGGTATTCATTTTTAGAAAAAGGTAGGCAGGTGTATTATCAGACAAAATCATTGAGCGAAAACCATTACCCACTTTAAATCGATCGTGACCAAATTGCAAGTTGATATGCTTGGTGGCATTAAAGCTGAGGTATCCTCGTGCTGTAAAAAAATCTACTCCATTACTTTTAAAATCTTTCCAGAAACCCTCTTGAGGCACGACTATATTTTCTGCAATACCATCTCTTACATACTCAGGAAAAATCACCTGATTTTCTCCAATAAAACTGTAAAAAGAGACTTTTTTATCTACCATGCCTCTAACCTCAACACCTCTCGTATTTATAAATGTATTTTGCTCAGCCGCTGTCTCCATACCACCACCTAAATGCAATACAGGGTTGACATGCAAATCAAAATCGGGCTCATCTACATGGTATAAATCAGACTTGACCTTATAAAAATGCTTAAGAATAGGCTTTTTACTTTCGTTATAAGCAGAATCAGCCCACTCCCAATTATCGTTAATGAGATAATTAACATTATACCGATCAACTTTTGAGAGATCATTAGACCGCCTTACCTTTTCCATAAAGCTTGCTATGTTTTCTCTCTGGTAGGCACGCCATGAGCTGTGAAAATCTTCACTTAATCTGCCAGATTGTATTTCATAGCGATCTATCCAGTGATAATTATCTTCATTGAGTGGCGCATTTACACTTTGAGAAAAGGAAGAAGTGAAGGGAATCAGGAAAAATAAACCGATTAAATATCTCATTAAATAAGGGTTGTAATAAGCCGTATGGCTGAAAAAAAATGTTTCTGGGACTATATCCTCTCAGTATTATAAAAGGTAAGTACAAATAAAGTAATTTTTGTGTTTATATTTGCAGTATAAAGTTTTCAAATGCTTTGTGTGTAAAAGTTATTTAGTTAACTTTGTGCCCTCTTTTGGAGACAGTGAAAAGAAAAGGTATAAAGAAATGAAAAAAGATATACACCCAGATTACAGAGAAGTTGTTTTTTATGACACTTCAAGCGATACTAAATTTATGACGAAGTCTACTATGTCGTCAGATGAGACTATCAAGTGGGAAGATGGTAATGAGTATCCGCTTATCAAAGTGGAAGTGAGCTCTGCATCGCACCCTTTCTACACTGGTAAGAAATTGTTTGTTGATACAGCTGGTAGAGTTGAGAAGTTCAACAAAAAATACAAGAAGAAGTAATTACTTCTACTCGTAAAGCATTTTAATTTAAAGGTCTTCAGGATGAGCTTATCTTGAAGACTTTTTTATTTTTGTGCTCATGAATATTATCCTCTTTGACGAGACCAAGATCCGTCAATCATTACTGCCACTTACATTTACAAGACCTGTTGCCGAAATAAGAGTTGGCATACTTACTATCAGTGAAAAATGGGAGTATAGACTTAATGGTCAGGTCTCATTCTCAACTGAGAAATACCTCTCCGAGAAATATCCATTAATCGAAGGTGAAGATAACCTGTTTATAAATGGCGGGCTCTGCCCCAATGATGGTTTATTAATAGCTATCGATACATTATCCACCGGAGAAGCATTAGTAAGCAACGATACCATACTTGCTGCAAAAAGCACAAAATCAAACTCTGAAGATTTAGCTTCTCTAAAACAAGTAGCTTTTGATGGAGATTACACACTCATAGCTGAGCCATGGCATATTTTCAAGCAAAATGCCGCCCAGATTAAAGAAGATTTTACGCAAATCACAAAAAACCGTGTTTCTGCTGACCTCATAGATGCACATACCGTTGTTTATGGCAAAGAAAACTTGTTTATAGAAGAAGGCGCTTCCATTAGAGCTGCGGTTATCGATGCAGAGAGCGGGCCGGTATATATTGGCAAAAATGCACAAGTACACCCTGGAGCTATCATCAAAGGTTCTTTTGCGCTATGTGAGAGCTCACACGTAAACATGGGTGCAAAAATAAAAGGCGATTCCACTATAGGCCCTTTCAGTAAAGTCGGTGGAGAAGTTAGCAACTCCGTCATTTTTGGCTATAGCAACAAAGGTCATGACGGTTTTATAGGCAATTCTGTGATTGGAGAGTGGTGTAACCTTGGTGCAGACACCAATACATCAAACCTTAAGAATAACTATGCCAACGTGAAAATTTGGGATTATTCTACCGGACGATTTAAAGACACGGGTGAAATGTTCTGCGGGCTAATTATGGGCGACCATAGTAAATGCGGCATCAACACCATGTTTAATACCGGTACCGTAGCTGGTGTATCTGCCAATATATTTGGCGCAGGCTTTCCACGTAATTTTATACCATCATTTGCCTGGGGTGGATCTAACGGTTTTACAACTTATCAATTACGGAAAGTGAAAGAAGTAGCTGAGAAAGTAATGGAAAGAAGGCAAATGGTTTATGATGAAACGGAGCATAATATAATGTCTGAAATATTTGAACAAACTGCTGCCAATAGAATCTGGGAGAAAAATAAATAATATGCTCTTCTCAAAAATACACGGTCTAGATGAAGTAAAGACAAGGCTGGTAAATGCTGCCAAAAATGACCAGGTGGCGCATGCTCAGCTGTTTTTAGGTAAACCAGGAAGCCCAAATTTAGCAATGGCTCTGGCCTATGCGGCATTTCTTAATTGTGAAAACAGAACAGAAGAAGGTGCCTGTGGCAGTTGTCCGTCTTGCCTCAAAAATCAAAAATATGTGCATCCCGATGTGCATTTCGTCTTCCCGGTAAGCTCAACTAAAAAAGTGACCGGCAAGGATGTAGTGAGCAACAGCTTTTTGAAAGAGTGGCGACAATTTCTTATAGAAAACCCATATGGAGATTTAAATACCTGGTCCGGGTACTATGGTGGTGAAGACAAACAGGTAAATATCAGTAAAGAAGAAAGCCGTCAGATCATTAAGAACCTTTCACTCAAAGCCTTTGAGGGCAAATACAAAGTAATGATCGTGTGGCTACCTGAATTTATGCACCCATCCGCTGCTAATGGTATTTTAAAGATATTAGAAGAGCCACCGGAAAGCACTATTTTCCTATTAGTTTCTAACGATAGCGAACGGCTACTGACGACCATCTTGTCACGAACACAAATCGTAAACATTCCGATGTTCGCTGATGAAGATATTAGAAATATTCTTACCAATAGCCATGGCATTGATGCAGGCAAGGCCGAAGAAGTAGCTCACTTAGCAGATGGTGATATCTCAAAGGCATTTAGACTTTCTAACAACCTGGAAGATGATAACCAGCAGATATTTGCCGACTGGATGAGAGATTGCTTTAAAAGAGATTTTGCCAGCTTGGTAAAGCGCGCTGACACATACCATGGCATGAATAAGTTGGCCCAAAAGAGCCTTTTACAATTTACATTAAATATTTTGAGAGAAACATTGGTGTATATTCCTGCCCGGGAAGTAGCACGTACAGGAGGCAAAATCAATGAGTTTGTAGACAAGTTTAGCAAAGTGATGGATGCTAACAAGATTGAAAAAATAGCCAAACTTGTAAACGAAGCTCATTATCATATTGAACGAAATGCGAGTCCTAAAATGACATTTTTAGACCTATCGCTTCAAATTGCTCGAATCATTAAATAATGGATAAAATAAGAATAGGCACCCGAGGTAGTAAATTGGCATTATGGCAAGCTTACCATATTCAAGATTTGCTCAAACAAGGCGGTATTGACAGTGAGATTGTAACTATTGAGACAAAAGGAGACAAAATACTTGATGTATCAATAGCCAAAATCGGTAGTAAAGGTGTCTTTACAGAAGAAATTGAAGACCAACTAGCTTCCGGGAATATTGATATTGCGGTACACAGCGCTAAAGACATGCAATCTGAACTACCTGACGGCTTTGAACTCATAGCTTTTACAGAACGGGAGGTGGTAAATGATGTATTAGTAGGCTTTGATAAGTCCGTATCCCTCGACAAAGAAGTAATTATAGGCACATCCTCTACACGTAGAGTGGCCACACTCAAGCACTATTATCCAAAGGTGAAAACTGTAGCCGTAAGAGGAAACCTGCAAACCCGCTTTAGAAAAATGGAAGAGGGAGCTTGCGATGCGATGCTATTGGCTTATGCCGGAGTGCATCGTATGGGGTACCATGATCGTATTATTCAAAAACTGTCATTAGATGAGTTTATACCCGCTGTAGGTCAGGGCTCAGTAACTATAGAATGCCACAGCCAACTACCACAGGAGAAGCGTGATGCGATTAGAAAGTATTGCAATCATGAGGAAACGGAATTAAGGCTTTTAGCAGAAAGAGCATACCTTAAAAAATTACATGGAGGCTGTAGTATTCCTGTATTTGCCCTTGCCACTCTTGAGGGTGATCAAATAAATATTAAAGGCGGTATTGTTGATCTGGCAGGAAAAGAAAGAATTGTAAAAAATATTTCCGGAGATAAATCAGATGCAAATTCAATCGGAACAGACTTAGCCGAAGAAGTACTTTCAGCGGGTGGTGATAGGATTTTGAGGGAGATTAGGAGGGAGTTAGGAAGTTAGATGTCAGAAGTGGGAAGTCTGAAGTCTGAAGTGGGAAGTGGGAAGTAGGAAGCAGGAAGATCGAAGGTGAAAGGCAGTAGCTGGGGGGCTAGTTTTATTTTTATAATTAAAATAGAATGAGTTTTAAATTTGAGAAATTGATTATCTGGCAAAAAGCCATGGACTATGGTGAAGAGATGCATCATTTAGCACTATCCTTCCCAAAGGATGAAGTCTATAACCTAAGCTCTCAATTAAGACGAGCAGCTGACTCTATTGCTTTGAATATTGCTGAAGGATCAACTGGGCAATCTAATCCGGAATTTAGAAAGTTCATGGGCTATTCTATACGGTCTCTTACTGAAGTAGTTACCTGTCTTCATAAAGCAAGAAGGAGAAACTATTTAAAGGAAGATCAGTTTTCAAATTTTTACAACGATGCATTTAATCTCATGAATATGATGTCTGCCTTTAAAAATAAAATCAAATAGTAAAACGCTCTCGACTTCGGACTTCCGACTTCCACATCAGTCTAAAAATGAAAAACATGAAAAATCTACTAACCAACAGGTTTTTGATAGTACTGGCCCTGGCAGTTCTCACCGCCTCCTGCACTACCGAGAAGGAATATCTGGTAACGATTAAGACAGACTATGGTGATATGCATGCCATCCTATATGATCAGACGCCTGAGCACAAGAAGAACTTCATCAAGTTGGCTAAGGAAGGCTTTTACGATAGTTTGCTTTTCCATAGAGTGATCGAAGATTTTATGATTCAGGGTGGAGACCCCAACTCAAAAACTGCTAAACAGCGAGAGCCATTAGGTTCTGGTGGGGTTGATTATACTATACCCGCAGAATTCAACGAAAATTTATTCCATAAGAAAGGTGCGCTATCAGCCGCGCGTCAGGGGGACAGAAGAAATCCTGAGAAAAGATCGAGTGGTAGCCAGTTTTATATTGTACAAGGCAAGAAGTTGACGAAAGAGGAAGTGACCACAGATATGGAGAAACTCAATAAGGCCATTGGAGCACTGCTGATGCGCACAGACTATACCGAAAAGCGCCTGGAACTCCAGCAGCTTTACGAAAACGAGCAGTTTGATGAGTATAGTAAAGAGGTTATGGAGTTAAGAAAAGATGTGGAAGAGGTGCTTAAAATTGATGTGAGTAAAAATGTAAGTCAGGAGCGAATTGATGCTTACACTAATGCTGGTGGTGTACCACATCTGGATGATACATATACTGTTTTTGGGCAAGTGATAGATGGACTGGAGGTGATTGATAAAATTGCTGCCCAGGAAACTTATAAATTGGGGCCAAGAAATCCGCTAACAGACCGACCAAAAGAAAACATTAGGTTTTACATTTCTGTTGATGAGATGCCAAAACGAAAAATAGAAAAAGAGTTTAACTACACATTCCCAGAAATAGAAGAATAAATGAAAATACTCATCACAGGTTCAAATGGTTTATTAGGTCAGAAGTTGGTCTCTTTGCTTACTTCTGAGTCTTCTGTAGAGCTAGTTGCCACCTCAAGAGGCGAAAATCGCTTAAGAGCAGCTAACTACGATTATGAATCTATGGATATTACCAACAAAGAAGAGGTGAAGTCCATCATAGAAAAACATAAGCCCAAAGTTGTAATCAACACGGCAGCGATGACGAACGTAGATGAGTGTGAAACCAAAAAAGAGGCATGCTGGAAATTAAATGTTGATGCTGTAGAGTACCTGGTGGATGCTTGCAATGAAATAGGAGCGCATCTTGTACATGTAAGTACAGACTTTATTTTTGATGGGACAAAAGGACCCTTGGAAGAAGATGAAGAGCCCAACCCGGTAAACTATTATGGAGAAAGTAAGCTCGCAGCAGAAAAACTCATTGAGGAAAAATGCGAATCCTGGGGTATCGCCCGTACGGTGTTGGTCTATGGCATTGCTGCTGACATGAGTAGATCTAATATTATTCTTTGGGTGAAAAAAAGCCTCGAAAACGGCAAAGAGATAAATGTTGTGAATGACCAGTGGCGCACCCCTACCCTCGCGGAAGATTTAGCCATGGGGTGTTATCTTATGGCCAAGAAAAAGGCCAAGGGCATCTACCATATAAGCGGCAAAGACATGCTTACCCCTTATGAAATAGCCATCAAAACTGCTGATCATTTCAAACTTGATAAGTCATTGATCACAGAAACCGATGGCTCCAAATTTCAACAGGAAGCAAAGAGACCCCCGAAAACAGGATTTGTGATTGATAAAGCCAAAAATGAACTGGATTATGACCCTCGAAGCTTTGAAGGTGGACTGAGTATTTTAGGCGAACAGCTGAAGAAACAGCAAAAACAGGAATGATGAGGTGAAGAGAGTAAGAATAGCTTTAACTTATGTTTTAATAACTTATTCAATCATTTTTGCTGTGCTTTATTCTCTTCAGACCAATCTAATATTTTATCCCGAAAAAATATCTGACGATTATGCGTATGATCTGAGGCTTAACGGTGAAGAGCATTTTATTAAAACTCAAGATGGGGAAACCATCAATGCACTCTACTTTGAAGGCGATAAATCGGAAACCATACTTTACTTCCATGGTAATGCCGGTAGCTTAAAAGATTGGCAGTATATATCTCAGGATTTCACTTCTCTTGGTTACAATTTCTTGATCATAGACTATCGGGGTTATGGTAAAAGTACAGGCTCAATCTCAGAAAAAGGACTTTATGAAGATGCTGAAGCCACTTTGAAATTTCTTCAAGACAATAAAAGCATCAACAAAGAGCAGGTCATCATTTATGGTCGATCTATAGGCTCTGGTGTGGCCACAGAACTAGCCAGTAAACACAAAACCAAAGGATTAATCCTTGAGTCACCATTTTCTAGTTTGAAAAAGCTCGCCAATCAAAAAATGCCCATTTTTCTGCCTTCACTTATCCTCAAATATCATTTCGATAACCTTAGCAAAATCAATAAGGTGAGCGGCCCAATTCTGATCGTACATGGCAGCAAAGACTCGCTGATTCCGGTTAGTCACGCGCAAACATTGCACAAACATTATACTGGCAAACAAAAATTATTGATCATACCCGGGGCTGATCATAATGACCTAAATGCCTTCCCCGAATACCACCGCGCACTGGCAGAAACGCTTACTCATTTCTTTTAGATTTTTCATTAGTTACTAAATAGTAGAACATATTTAATTAAGCTCCGTATATTAGTTCTACAATTTAGTATCAAATGAGTTGAATGGTCCAAGTTCCATTCGATCAAATTCAAATATTATGAAAGAAACGAAATTAGGTGAGTTTGAAGAGGTCATCCTTCTTCTGGTCGGGATTTTGAAAGAAGAGGCCTACACACTCAGAATAGCTGAAGAATTTGAAAGTCAGACCAAAAGATTAGTTTCCATTGGTGCTGTACACTCTGCACTGAATAGATTATCTGAAAAAGGTTTTTTAGAATCAGAAATGGGAGAAGCTACTGCCGAGCGAGGTGGAAGAAGAAAAAGAATCTTCAAAATCACAGCCGTTGGAGAGCGTACACTTGCTGAGGCAAGAAACTTCAGGATGTCTCTCTGGGATCAGTATCCTGGATTTGCGGTGGACTTTGTATCAGGATTTTAAACTTGATTTATAATCCTGTGAATCCTAAAACCCACAAAAAGCCTCCAAAGTATGCGGCTAAACTACTGCAGTGGTTTATCAGAGATGAGCTGGCGGAAGAAGTACTGGGCGATCTTGACGAAAAATTTTACAGAACAACACAAACTCAATCAACAACAAAAGC
>NZ_SMMD01000821.1 GCF_009711475.1 Fulvivirga aurantia | reverse complement strand
ATTTGCCCGAAGCTGCCACAAAAGACTTTTTGAAAGGATTAAAAGAGACAAACTTCACCTCAGACCGTATCCCCGACTTTAAAGTAACAAATAGTATTTTAGAATGGATGACGGGATGGGAGCTCGTGGCAGTGGAAGGCATTGTTGACGATAACCTGTTTTTTGAATTAATGTCTAACAAGAAATTTCCAGCCACTACATGGTTGAGAAAAATGAGCGAACTAGACTATTTAGAAGAGCCTGATATGTTTCATGATGTATTTGCGCACGTTCCATTGCTCACAAATCGTCCTTTTACAAACTTTTTACAGGCATTGAGTCAAATAGGGCATGAGTACGCAGATGATCCTGTTGCCATTGATTTACTCTCTCGAGTTTACTGGTTTACTGTAGAGTTTGGTTTGATAAGAGAAAACGGAAACTTGAGAATATATGGAGCAGGTATATTAAGCTCTGCCGGTGAGTCTAAATTTTGTTTGAGCGATCAGCCTGATCATTTTGAGTATGATGTGGATCAGATACTAGATACGCCTTACAGAAAAGATACCTTTCAGGACAGATACTTTATCATCGACTCTTACGAGCAACTTTTTGATAGCATTGATGAAATAAGATTGAAGCTCAAGTCTAAGCTTAGTGCTTTGGCGATGTGTGGTTAATATTACTTATGGGCAGAGAGAAATAAAACGTTGAGCCTTTGTGCTCATGACTTTCTGCCCATAGCTTACCATTGAGCTTTTTTGTGATATTGATGCTCAATTGCAAACCAATACCGGTACCTTTCTCATGTGCAGTGCCAGGCGTACTTTGTGTTAGTTGATCTTCAGACAATACTTCTGATAGTTTTTGCTGGTTCATGCCAGTGCCTGTGTCTTTTACAGCTACAATGAGTTTTTTACCATCTGTATGGTAGTCTATTTCTATTTTTTCACCCTCCGTAGAGTATTTTAAAGCATTAGAAATTAAGTTGCGAAGCACGATCTTAAACATCTCAGCATCCGTTTCTATTTTAATTTCTGATGGATTTTTCACTAGCATTTCTACATGCTTACTGCTTGCTGCAGATTCATATAACTCACAAGTTTCATTTACTAATTCGTTTACGCTATGTAAGTCATAACTCGGTTTATTAGATTCTTTTTGAGATTCAATCCAGTGTACTAAATTTTTAGTCAGGTTGATTGTTTTTGAAGTGTCTTTCTGAAGTTGGCCACATAACTGCGCCATCTCATCTTCTGTGAGCTGGTTTCCCTTAGCCATCCCCAATAAATGGTTGATATTATACAGCGGCCCTTTTATGTCATGACTCAATACGTAAATGAGTTGTTCTTTGGCCTCATCATTGGCGCGATTTATCGCAATTTGGCGTTTCATTTCTTTATTAAAAACCATAACCAGATAGCCCAATCCGTAACCTACGATAAGTGAGATGATGATAGCCATTGCCAAACCTGTGTAGTACGATTCGTAGGGCATGATCAGATAAAGTAGACTATACATTGCCACAGTAAAAACACACGCACAACCAGCTATGAAATAGCTGTTTTGAAATTTTATAGAAAGGTTAAAAAACAAATTCTTTTTCTCCATTTTTTAAGGCGCAATCTCGTAATGTAGTAATTTTTTTTGATTTTTCCATCTATGTAAGATTTGGAATAATAAATCACTATATTTAAAAGATAACTATAGGCTTTAAACTATGAAAAAGTACGATCTTGTCGTTATTGGGGCTGGTCCTTCGGGATATGCAGCGGCCATGCGTGCAGTTGATTTTAAAAAGAAAGTATTATTAATAGAGAAGAAGCGTGTCGGAGGGGCAGGTGTTACCAATGGCGCATTGTCATCAAAAACCTGGTGGGAAATATCGCGGGAGACATCTACACTCAATCGCCATTTAAAGCGCTTCAACCTTGAGACACCAGAGGTAAACTTTCAGGAAATAAAGGCAGAAGTAGGTAGAGCGGTAGAAGAACGAAAGGCTCTACTGTATGATCATATGGAGCTCCTTGAGCAATCTAATTTTGCTGAGCTTCTTGAATATAGATCTGGATGCGCCAAGTTGTTGTCTGAGCATGAAATTGAAATAACCTCAGCAGGGGAGAAGGATATAGTTTACACCGACTATATCGTATTGGCTACGGGTAGTAGGCCAAGAAAACTACCCAATATTCCTATAGACGAAAAAATCATACTTACCAGTGACGGTATCGAGCAAATGGATGACTTTCCTGAAAGCATGGTAATACTGGGTGCCGGGGTCATTGGCTGCGAGTTTGCAACAATTTTTTCAGGTTTCGGTAAAACCAAAGTCAATCTGATCGATAAAGGAGATAGAATTTTGCCGTTTGAAGATGACGATGTGGTGAGTGTGATCGAAAGGAATATGGAAAATAATGGTGTACATATTCATAGAAACTCACGCCTCATTAGAATGGATATTATTGATGGACAAGTTGAGTATGAATTGGAGTATAATGATGGCTCAAAGAAAATATACCATGTAGAAAAAGCATTGGTTTCTGTCGGTAGAGTACCAAATTATGAAAATCTGTGGGATGAAGGTGCGGTAGATGTTGCTTTGACCAATCGTGGTATTGAAGATACAGATACACAAACAAGTGTGCCCAACATTTATGCGGTGGGTGATATCACAGCTGATATTGCATTGGTAAATGTGGGTGAATTAGAAGGTAGGTATGCAGTAGAAAAGATGTTTGGTGAGCCTAAACGTAAGTTGGTTTATGAAAACATTTCTACCATTATGTTTTTAAACCCTGAGGTGGCCGGGGTGGGCTTAAATGAAATACAAGCCCGTGAAAGAAAAGTGGCCTATAAGGTGGTTACGCTTGACTACTCGTGTATACCCAGGGCCATTGCAAAGAGAAATACGCAAGGGTTTATAAAACTCTTAGTAACGGATGATGCTCATATGAAAATACTCGGAATGCGAGTAGTGGGAAATCATGCATCTAGTGCAATTCAGGCTGTGGCGTTGCTTATAAGTATGGACAAAGGGATAGAGGAGCTGGCTGAGTGTGTACATCCACACCCATCTATCACAGAAGGTATACAGGAGTGTGTGCGTATGTTATTAGGTAAATCTATGTTTAAACCAGATGCGCTTAAAGGTAAACTATCTTGTAAATCCTTTTGCAATGGTGAGTATGCCGATATTTTATTTTAGTAGTTAGGTATATTCTTACCTAAAATAATATCTCGTTCAGCGATTAGCAGTCCTTCCTGTTTTTTTAAGGCAACCAAACCATTTCCACCTCGCTGTGCCGTTTTATTTCTGGCCGAGTAGTTAGGATCATCTTCAAATTGGTATTCGTCTATATAATAGGCGTTGGTATCCGGTTCTTTCACAGTTACGTGTATGTGCTGTGCCACAGTAGTGTTTGGGTATGAGGCCGGGCGGAAAGTGTAAAAGGTGTATTTGCCCGATTTATCTGTTTTTATCCAACCTCTGATGTACCCGTGCCTACTTGCCCAATTGGTTTCGTTGCCTTTTTTGGGGTAGATACCAGCCTCATTGGTTTGATAGATATACATGATCACATCAGAAGCGGGTGTTTTACCGTCTGGTTGGTAAATCGTACCTGTTAGTTTTATTTGTTCGGATGATTGTTCAAAAAGAGGAAGAGTATCGACTGAGTTTAAGTGCTTGTCTTCATATTCGAGTAATGCCTCACAACCCTCACATGGCCCACCCACGTCTCTTTGTTTTAGGCTATTTTCCTGACCACAGGAAATCTGTACTGTCATGAGAAATATGACTGAAAATGCACTTAAATAATTCATAAACCACATAATTGATTACTGAAGTTGGTTTACGTAAGTACATAGGGGAAGGTTGGCTAGGCCTTAGAACTATGTTTTGGCTTCATGACCAGGTAAATGATTGAACCAATAAATGGCACAAAAATTATAATCAAAGCCCAAACCAGTTTATTGATACTATCTGTAAAATGACTTTTGGCTAAATCAATCAGTGCTACCAACCAAAGTATAGCAGGCACTACTGCAAATAACAGGACAATAATCATTTCCCAGCCCCCAGGCATTCCAATTAAAAATATACTATTCATGATTTTTGGTTTAGAAATATAAATCTAATTAATAAAAAGTAAAATAAATAGTAATATAATCATATTATTTGCATTTTGATTATAGCTAAATAATCGCTTTATTATGTGAGGTCCAGATCGATGGTTTATGAAAGTAGCTAAAAGCATTTTTCTGATTATCAACTATAAAACTTTTATAGTTACCACGCTGGCGGTTTTGTCGACCTGGTTATGCAATTATTTTGTATTACAGGCCAACTTTCCACTCACCATAATTGGTATAGCAATCGTGTTTCCGGTGGTCTTTTCTATCGATAGTGCTTATAAACGTAGGGAGCGCACTCTTATGCTATTAAGTGATTTTAAGGCCCATCTCACGGCCATTCATTTGGCTTCTCAACAATGGGTGGAAACAGACACTCATGCGTATGCAGAAAAAGGAAAAGAGCTTCTTTTGGATGTTTATTCTGCCTTACAGCACTATTGTATCATTAATCAGAAGTCGATGTTAAAATCTGAAAAGACACTGGACGATTCTGTAAAATCACTGTCCTCACACTTACAGGGTTTTAGGCATCTCGAGCTGCCTTCCGGGGAGGTTTCCAGAATCAATCAATACCTCAGTAAGGTAATTATCGATATAGAAAATATAAAAGTCATCAGGCAATACAGAACACCCGTTACGCTTAGAGCCTATAGCAAAGTGTTCATTTATAGCTTTCCGATCATATATGGGCCTTATTTTATGTATTCAGCCCAGGAGTACTCTCATGGGCTGGAATATTTTATGCCTGTGATCTTTAGCTTTATTTTGGTAAGCCTGGATAATATTCAGGAGCACCTTGAAAACCCATTTGATCAAATAGGGGAAGATGATGTGAAATTTGATGTAGAGTCTTTTTCAGGCCGCCTGAGCTAATCTTTAATCTTCGTTAAGTGAAGCTTCAAAATACCCTTTCTGCGTGTTTTTATGCCAGATAGTAAAAATCACTTTGTCAGTGAGTATGTGGTAATCGTAAAAAGTATTTTCACCTACCTCTGCGCCATTTTCTGCCAAAGTCCATTTTACTTCAATGGTTCTGTTATTGATAGATACAATTTCTGCAACACCAATTACATTGCCTTCTCTGTCATACTCACTCCATTGTTTGTCTGTCAGCCTAACTCTACCTAATTCTTCGGTTTTTTCATCACCATCCATCATGAGCTTTGTTACCATCATTTCACTTGGAATGATAATAGATTTAGGCTCTTTTCCGGCTGGGTAGTTACGTTGTTGGCAGCTCGCTAGTAAGACAATTAGGGCAAATGGTAGTAAGTATTTCATAGTCGTCAAAAATAACAATTTCTTTTAATTGAGAAAGGCTTGTTACGCTTAATAAGAAACATAAATTTTATAATCCCTAAGCTTCTTCACTCCAAATAATGGTAGTTGAAATACAAATGCCTGCTTATCATCACCATTAAGTTTCTTTTGCCGTATAGTATATCAACCTTACTACTGTATTTACTACAGCAACTCAAAACTTAAGTGGATTAGGTGCAGATTATTTTAACAGGTTACTCACTTATCCATTTGGCCCCTGCGTGTCGGGGGCTTTGTTTTTACCTTTTGTAAAAATGTGCTTGATAGCCATATTTCTTTTTATAATTTGAGGCTTAAACAATCACATGTATATGAAACAGATTCTCTGCCTCGCACTTTTAATTATTAGTGGAAGTTTATCAGCCCAAGACTATTTTTTGAAAGATAAAGGTCCTTTTATCGAAGACATACCGACCCCGGAAGAGTTTTTGGGTTATCCGATAGGTACTCACCATACAAGGCACGATCAAATTGTAGCTTATTTAAACAAACTGGCTGAGCTATCTGACCGTGCACAACTTAGCGAATATGGGAAAACCTACGAACATAGGCCTTTGGTAATGTTTACAGTTTCTACTCCAGAACATATCAGTAATCTGGAGTCGTTGAGAGAGGCTCACCTTCAGATGGTTGACCCATCTAGTAATGAAATGTCGGCAGATGTGCCTGTATTAATAAATTTGGGTTATAACGTACACGGAAACGAGCCCTCTAGTTCTGAGGCCGCTCTACTTACCGCTTACATCTTAACCGCCTCCGAAAGTGAAGCTGCTAAAAAGTATCGGCAAGAGGCTGTAGTATTTATAGACCCTACCATTAATCCTGATGGGAGAGATAGGCATACCCAATGGGCTAATATGTACAAAGGTGAGCCTATGGTAGCAGACCCTGACGATGCTGAGCACAATGAAAGCTGGCCAAGCGGCAGGACTAACCACTATTGGTTTGACCTAAACAGAGATTGGTTGCTGGCTATACATCCTGAAAGTAGAGGTAAACTCAAATGGTATCATCAGTGGTACCCCAACGTGGTTACAGATTTTCATGAAATGGGCACAAACAGCACCTATTTCTTCGAGCCTATGAAGCCGATTGGCTCTAAAGACCCCATTATGCCTGAAGAAAACTACACCACATTGAACGATAAGTTTGCCGCATATTATGTGGAGGAAATGGACAAAATCGGCTCTTTCTACTTCACAAAAGAAGTATTTGATGGTACTTACCCTGGCTATGGTTCATCTTATCCTGATTTGCAAGGGGGGCTGGGCATCTTATTTGAGCAGGCAAGTTCAAGAGGTCACAAACAAGAAACACCAACAGGTGAAATCACATTCGCCTTTACCATAAGAAATCAGCTGACATCGAGTTTAGCCACTGTTAAGGCCGCAGTTGAAAATAAATCTTTATTGTACGACTATCAGAAACGGTTTTTTAAATCAGCAGTAGAAACGGCTGAAAAAAGTGATATCGATGCCTATGTGTTTGGCGATAGTTTTGATAAAAACAGAACCAACGCTTTCGTAGAAAAACTCTTGCTACACGAAATTAAGGTTTACCGTCTCAATAAGCAGGTGACGGAGTCAGGTAAGAGATTTGAAACTAATTCTGCCTATGTGGTGCCGACAGCACAGCCACAATACCGGATGGTACAAACCATGTTCGAAACTTACGAAGAGTTTGCAGATAGTGTTTTTTATGATGCATCGGCATGGTCACTAGTCAATTTTTATAATTTGCCTTATGCGGCAGTGAAGGGCAGCGTACCAAGCGGAGAGCAAGTATCTATGGACGATTTGCAAATTGATATACCTGAGGTCGAAAAAACAAACTATGCTTATGTCATAAGTTGGGATGATTACAATGCACCCGCATTTTTATACGATTTACAACGTTCTGGTGCCAATGTGTTGTCAGCATTCAAACCATTTTCTATTAAGGTGGGTGAAAAGGGCAAAAGCTTTGATTATGGCTCATTAGTTGTGCCTGTGAGTCGTCAGCGCATTTCTTCAGATTCTTTGTTTACTCTGGTAAAGCAATTTTCAAAAGAAAATAAAGTGGCCGTACACTCAGTTTCTTCCGGTTATAGCACTTCTGGTATTGATTTGGGTAGTGGTTATGTAAACCCTCTCGAAAAGCCAAAAGCGTTGATGTTAATTGAGGACGGAGTCTCTTCTTATGAAGCTGGCGAAGTATGGCACTTATTGGATACGCGAGTAGGCATGCCCATCACAAAAATACCTATGCGTAATTTCAATGGCATCGATTGGAGTAAGTACAACACAATGGTGATGGTTTCCGGCAGGTATAGTCAACTTGACTCTAATGATGTAGAAAAAATAAGGCAGTGGGTGAGCAGTGGAAATACGTTGATTACCAGTAGGACAGCCACTTCTTGGGCTGTGAAAAATAAGCTGGTGAAAGAAAAGCTGATTGAGGAAGAAAAGAAAGATGAGGATAAAGAGGTTGGCCGATTACCTTATGTAACCGCTCGAGAAAACATAGGGAAAGAAAGTGTAGGAGGAGCCATTTTTGAAGTTGATTTAGACATTACCCATCCATTGGGGTTTGGCTACAAAAGAAATAAGCTACCGGTATATCGCAATAGCAATGTTTGGCTTGCACCGAGTAAAAATAGGTATGCTACTGTAGCCAGATATACCGATGATCCACACATAGATGGATTTATAACCAGTAAAAATCTTAATACTTTTCTTAAGCCTTCAGCTTCACTGGTGGTGAGTCCGGTGGGTAAGGGTCGAGTGGTATTATTTGCAGATAATCCTAACTTCCGAGGCTCGTGGTATGGAACTAATCGCTTATTCTTAAATGCCATTTTCCTAGGTCAGCATATTGCAGTACCTAGCAGTAATTAGGATAAAAAAAGAAGCAGCTTTTCTAAAGGCAGTGAGAAAAGTGAGCTAATCTTTAATAAGAAAACCAGTAAAGTAAAAACCAATCTAAGAGTGTCCATGATCTTTTTTTAGTAAGTCGTGGACACTTTTGCGTTGGTTCAATTACTCATCAATTCTTTTATAGGCCTTTAAAATTTCAAAGATTTTTTCTTTAGGAATTGCCTCTATGGTGTGACCGTCACGTCCGGTCATGGTTTCTGCAGCAAATAATGCATTAATTATAGCTTCTTCTGTTGCCTCTACAGTGGCAAGAAATAGAGGTGACATGGCTTCGTTTGTTAAAACAGCTTTGCTTTGTACTATCTCGTCAGTCTCATAAGGTATAAAATTTTCTGTGGCTGTAGAAAAAGCAATAACATAATCTCCACTACCGTTGGAGGCATAACCACCGGTTTTAGCGAGACCAAGCATCGCTCTTTTAGCTAGACGCTCAAGGTTGCGAGCTTCAAGTGGTGCATCCGTGGCAATTACCATCATGCAAGAGCCATCAGCTTCATACTTGCTATACGAGGGCAGCCTGTCTAGCAATTTGGCCACAGGTACGCCATCAATTTGCAAAACCCCACCAAAGTTGGCTTGTACTAAAACCCCTACAGTATAACCTCCAGCCTTCTCTGGCAACACCCGAGAGGAAGTGCCAATACCACCTTTATAACCAAAACTTATTGTACCGGTACCCGCACCCACATTCCCTTCATCAACATCACCTGTTTTGGCGTTTTTAATGGCTTCTATTACATGCTTTTCCTGGACATGTCTACCTCTGATATCATTAAGCCAACCATCGTTTGTTTCTCCAACGACAGCATTTACCGACCTCACCTCTGTGTTTTCTGGCTGTTGCAAGGTATAAGAAATTAACGCATCCATAGCTTTGGGCACACTTAAAGTGTTTGTTAAGACTATTGGTGTTTCAATATTTCCCAATTCTTGTACCTGGCTATAACCGGCTAGCTTGCCAAAGCCATTTCCGATATAGATGGCGGCAGGCACCTTTTGCTGAAAGATATTTCCTCCATGTGGTAAAATAGCTGTTACGCCTGTGCGAATATCATTGCCATCTATAATAGTAGTGTGCCCCACAGATACTCCTCGCACATCGGTAATAGCGTTGTGTTTTCCGGTATTAAGGACTCCTATTTTTAATCCTTGATTCCTTGGTCTATGGGA
>NZ_SMMD01000419.1 GCF_009711475.1 Fulvivirga aurantia | reverse complement strand
ATGAGCTCTTCAATACTACGCTTATAAGCATCAAAACGCGAAAAAGCCTCACTTTTAGGTATCTCTAAGTAATGCTTACTCATCAACTCTTTTACGGCTTCATCAAGATCTTTGATGAACCTAGCGTGCTGATCGAGTTTTATTATAAATACAGGTAGAAAATAATCATCAATAATTTTACCTACCTCATCTTGGTATATTGCCAGATTTTTATCCATTAGTGTATCAAGATAATCATTTTGCGCTACCTATGTGTAGCAGCGCATCTCCCATATTTACAACCGGGTAGTTGTTTATGCCTATAACGTAGCCATCCATAGGCGATTTTATTTGCTTTTCAAATTGCCCGTATGGGTCTGTAATAAGGCCTATGAGCTGTTTTTTCTCTACTTTGGCCCCATTTCTCACTAAAGAGTGATGTAACCCGGCATATTTGGCCCTCACCCATGATGAGTTTTCTATAAAAATTGGTTTATGTATAATCTCAGGAGCTTCATCACGCATACCTAAATGCTTCATCACTCTTAATATACCATTTACTCCAGAGTCAATCACGTGCTTTCTAAGCCTCAGGGTTTCTCCCCCTTCGTAAACCAATATTTGCTTACCCGCTTTAGCGGCTGATTTTCTTAGACTCTTATCTCTAAAGCCTGAATGTATAATAAAAGGTGCTCCAAAAATCTGAGCCAACTCTGTGTCGGCTTCAGATTCAAAATAGGCTCTTATCTGAGGATAATTATTGTGACTTTTACCTCCTGTGTGAAAATCAAGGCCATAATCTATTACCGGAATAATCTGAGTAGTGAGAAAGTGTGCCACCCTACTGGCCAGTGACCCTGACTGTGATCCTGGAAATGATCTATTAAGATCTTTGCCATCTGGCAACCCTCTTGAGTGATTGATAAAGCCATATACGTTATAAACCGGTATAGCGATAATTGTACCTCTGGTCGGTTTATTGTATTTGTTTTTGAGAAAACGCCTTACAATTTCAATTCCATTGGTTTCGTCTCCATGCACACCAGCCATTATGAGCAGCACCGGCCCATCCTCCACGGCACGATTTACAAATACAGGGATGTTAATTGGTGTACGGGTCGGTAGCCTTCCGATTACAGCATTGATTTGCAACTCCTCACCCGGAGCTACTTCATGGCCATCGATTACTATATTGCGCATGGTCAGGCGTTAATTTTATCTTTTTGCACTTTGCCTTTCTTACCTCCATTCCGCTCTAAAAATTCAATAATCTTACCGGCTATATCGATGCCAGTAGCTTTCTCAATACCCTCTAATCCTGGTGATGAGTTTACTTCTAGAATCAATGGTCCTCTTGATGATTGCAGCATATCTACCCCTGCAACACCTAGTCCCATTTTCTTGGCTGCCGTTACAGCCGCACTTTTTTCCTTTCGGGAAAGCTTTATCACGTTGGAAGTGCCTCCTCTGTGTAAATTAGACCTAAATTCACCTTCTTTTGCTTGTCTTTTCATGGCTCCTACCACTTCTCCATCTACTACAAAGGCTCTTATATCAGCACCACCAGCTTCTTTGATAAACTCCTGCACTATCACCCTGGCTTTCAGACCATGAAATGCTTCAATTACAGAGGCCGCAGACTTTTTGTTATCAGCTAAAACAACGCCTAAGCCCTGTGTGCCCTCTAACAATTTGATAATTACCGGTGCGCCACCTACAGCATTAAGAATGTCATCCGTATCTCGCGAGTAATTGGTAAATACAGTTTTTGGCAGACCAAGACCTGCTCTGGAGAGTATTTGCAAACTTCTTAATTTGTCTCTCGAGCGAATTAGGGCCTGAGACTCTACCGCTGTAAATACTTTCATCATTTCAAACTGACGAACTACAGCCGAACCATAAAATGTCACAGAAGCCCCTATACGAGGTATAATGGCATCAAAATGCTCTAAAGAGCGACCATGGTATAAGACAGAAGGCTTATTTTGCTCCATCACAATGGTACACTTTAGGTGATCTATGATTTCGCCTTTATGCCCTCTTTGCTCACAAGCTTCAAGTAGTCTTGAAGTGGAATATAAATCTGGATTTCTCGATAAGATACCGATATTCATTTTTTAGTTTTTTTGATTGTATGATAAGTTGTGTTTTGAAACATCCACAATAAATCCTCTGCGAAGTAACTTTCTACCTAAAAGGATGGGAAACTTTAGGTTACCACGATCGCTCAAGGAGAGCTCTGTGAGGTAATCTTTGCCGAATATTCTTATTGTAGCTCTTATGATGTATCTCTTCTCAGAGTCACCAAATGAATTTTTGATACTTCGCTCGGTGAAATTTTTAAAATAGAAACTCTTGTCGTTGTAATTAGGATGTTTCGGATCTAAGAGTGTGAAATGAAGTGTTGGCACCCCATCTTTTTCGATAACTTCTGCATGATGATAATGTATGGCTGAAGTATAGGCTCCTGTATCTACTTTAGCGTCTAAGTCAAATAAATCCAATTCTGGCAGATCTACTTTATCAGAGCGTCCTATTATGTCCTTGGTAATTGTACGCATTAAAATTGTATAACTT
>NZ_SMMD01000576.1 GCF_009711475.1 Fulvivirga aurantia | reverse complement strand
GTATTCGTAAAGCCTTGGGAGCCTCAACCTCAAACTTATTTTTACTACTATCTAATGAATATATTCGACTTATTCTCTTCTCTGTGCTTCTCGCATGGCCGCTGGCCTGGTACTTTTTAAGTGACTGGCTGAAGAATTTTGCTTACCGTATCAGTTTGTCACCGGAGATTTTTATTTTTTCTGGCGTTATCATCTTCATAATTGCCATGAGTACAGTGGCCTACCAGACCTATAAAGCATCAGTTCAGAATCCTGCTGAAGTATTAAAAACGGAGTAACCTTTCTTTTGTAAGGAAGAAATAGCAATAAGCGTCCGGATTTTGTAATCCGGACGCTTTGTTTTATTCGTTTCTCAACCTTTCTATCGGATTGAAAAAGGTCGCTTTTATTGCCTGTGAACCTATCACCAAGGCTCCAAGTAGGAGCATCACTCCGGTACTTAGCGCGATTACCGTAAAGTCTATATTTACACGATACGCAAGAGACTCTAACCATAGGTTATTAATAAAATGAGCCGTTGGAAGAGCTATTACAATGGCGATTAATAGAAGTATAAAGAACCCTTTAGATAAATGCAGCACGATATTTTGATCAGTAGCTCCTAAAACTTTTCTAATCGAAATTTCTTTGACTTTTGACTCTGCAGTGAAAGTCGCCATTCCTAAGAGGCCCAGACAGGCTATGGTTATTGTTAATAGTGTTATCAAGCCAATGATGTCTACCAGATCACCAAACATCAAATCGTAAAATTTGCTCACTTCTTCACTAAAATCCTGATAACTGACTTTTTTACTCGGATTAATTTCAGACCATGATTTCTCAATATGATCAATGGTCTGCGCTCTGTTACCAGTAGTGTACTTTACCTGAAGCATGTTGAACGATGATAAATTTGGGATAAGTGCCATGGGGCCTATTTCAACCATGAGCGCTTCATGATTATAATCCTTCACTACACCGATAACCGATACTTTTGTGCTGTCATCAATGATCAAAGTTTCGTTGAGAGCCTCGATTGGAGTCAGATAGCCCAGCGATTGAAGCATGCTCTCATTAATAATGATTTTATCGGGTGTTTTGCGTACGTCTGCATTTGAGAAATTAGCACCTGCTATTAATTCGAGCTCAAGGTTTTCAATATAGTGTTCGTCCACCATAAAATAATTAAAATCCTGAGGTTCATCTTCCGTCTTGACTCTTACTTCACTACCATAGCTCGTGCCTGCTGCGGGAAGGTGAGATGAGGCCGATACATTGGATATACTGCTATGGTTTAACAATTCATTTTTGAGCAACTCTGCATTGGTGTCATTAATTTTTACATTGATGATGTCTTTTCCATTAAAGCCATAGTCTGAGTTTACCATCATATCGAGCTGATTGTAAACCAGCATGGTAGAGATAATGAATATCAAGGAGAAGGTAAATTGTATGACTACGAGGGTCTTGCGAAGACCTATACGCGAAAGCAACTTCACATTCGAGAGCTTTTTCAGCACTTTTACCGGTTGGAAAGAAGATAACAAAGAGGCGGGTAGCAGCCCCGCTAAAAGGCCTACAAAAACACTAAAACCAAAACAAAATAAAATAACACCGGGCTCTGTACTCAAATCCCACTGGAGGAGTTGAGTAAAGTTCATATTATGAAAAGCTGGCTTAAGCACAGCCAACATGGCAAGCGCTAGCAGAAAGGCTAACAATGAAATTATGATGGCCTCGCTGATAAACTGGAAGAATACCTGAAACTTAGTAGCTCCGGACACTTTACGTATACCTACTTCCTTGGCACGGGTTAGTGCTTTGGCAATCGATAGATTGGTGTAATTAAAGCAGGCCGTGATCATAATTATGAGTGCCAGGCCACCCAGGAAATAAACAAATATATCTGGCAAGCCTGGGCCAATTTGGTTGCCGAGGAGCGGGCCAGGCGTGATTTTAGCCACATTTTGTAAGTAGAAACGGTAATCCACTTCTTCGTTTGCGCTGTACTGTGCTTCATCAATCTGCTTGAGGTAATTTTCAACTTCTTCAACAGAGGTGCCACTTTCGAGCCTGGCATACACCCACCCCGCTGTAGTTACATCCCAAACCTCGATGGCTGGGGTCAACAAGCTGTCAGCTTCCAGTGACTTAAGTGTTGTGAGCGAGCCAAGTGCTTCAAATTTTATATGCGATTTATAATCTTTTGCTTTTAATACGCCCGTAATTTTATATTCACCCAGGTCACCAACTTTTATCACCTCACCTAAAGGGTTCTCGATCTGAAATAATTTTTCAGCGGCCTTTTTAGTGAGTACTACAGAGTTGGGTTCTGATAATGCCGTTTTTTTATCTCCATAGAGCAACTCGTATTCAAACACATCAAAGAATTCATTGTCTGCAAAGAATCCAGATATGGGTATGTTGATGTCGTTATCGAAATTGATCCATGGGTTGCCAAAGCCTCTTCTCAGGCGAGTTACGGCCTCAATACCTGAGTAGTTATCCTTCAGCTCCTCAGCCATGGGTAAGGCGGTAGTGGCAAACTTGTTTACCATATCATCAGAATGAAGGCGCTCGGTGTTTATCCTGAATACACGATCTCTTTGAGAGATGTGGCTATCATAGCTCATCTGGTCGGCCACCATCATAATTACTATCAGGCAAATCGACATACTGATGGCCAGGCCAAAAATGTTGATTGCTGAAAACACTTTATTACGCAGAAGATTGCGCAGGGCTATTTTTAAATAATTCTGAATCATGTTGTTGTTGATTATTGTTGAGTTTTGACTTAAGGCTAATTATTGCTTCGTTTCTTTCTTCACAATACTATAATAGATGAGGAAGCCCACAGCGATTGCAATGGCAAATACACCAAATGGCAAGGGTGAGTTTTCAGCGTAGGGAATGAATTCTACGGCTACTAGTGCCAAGCCACCAAAAAGTATAATGAGGCCCCATTTCAATGAAGAATAGGAGTTTACCTGCTGCGATTGTTTTTTGAATAAAGCTTGCTCCTCATCTGTTACGTAGCCTTTTTCGATCATTTTTTTCTTTAATAGGTAATCTGTGATGTACTTAATGATTACATACCAAATGAGCGCTACTCCTCCCAATATTGCGATGGGCTCAAGAAAAACTGTGTTAGATTCCATAAATGTATTTTTTAGTTCTACTTCGTGTGACAAGGCCTTGTTATGAAAAGGTTGCAGTGTGGAGAATAATTTTTTTGATAGTATCTTGATGTGGTATTTTTAAAAATAATCAGTTATAACCTGCAACCATTGATTGCAGTCTCCTGTCAAACCCAATAATGGTCGATGATCAATCTTTAGTTGAGAAAGTATTAGATGGTGATATGAGGGCATTCAGGCTTTTGATTGATCAGAATCAAAATCTTGTTTCTCATATGGTAGGTCGACTTATTAAAATTGAGGAAGATCATGAAGAACTGTGTCAGGATGTGTTTTTAAAGGTTTATGACAAACTAGGTGAGTTCAATTTCAAGTCGAGGCTCTCGACCTGGATTGCGACAATAGCCTATCGTATGAGTATAAACTATTTGCAAAAGAAACGCATCGAAATTGCCAAGGACTTGGATGAGTTGAATGCATCGGAGCTCAACAAAGTGATAAATTCTGCTACGCCAGAATCGGCTATGGAGTCGCAGGACATGGAAAAGTTTTTATTAATAGCCATAGACCATTTGCCGATACATTACAGGTCGGTACTTACACTTTACCATTTGCAGGAAAGAAGACTTGATGAGATTGCGGAAATAATGGAAATGCCATTGGGTACGGTTAAGAATTATTTATACAGAGGCCGAAAATTGTTAAAAGAGAGTCTTGAGTTACACCTTAATAAGGAATCACTGATATGAAAAAATTGACAGATAGAGAGATTCAGGAGCTGTTTGATAGAGGGGAGGCACATGAGCTAAGTGGTGAGACAGGGCTTTACAAAAATGTTTTTGAAGCGCTAAAAAAAGAGCCAGCGCATAAACTTTCTGTTGATTTTTCTAATACCATAGTGAATAAAGTAACTAGCAAAACAAGCCGCGTTGAGAAGTTTTTGTATGTGATTTGTGGTATTGGTGTTTTATCTACGCTTGTTTTAGGCGTGGTGCTTATTAAAATATTCGCAAGTCCTACTATGATTACTTACCTGCCATATATGGGAATAGGCTTTGTAATGATTGGAGTATTGCATTGGCTGGATAAATATTCTAGACTATCAATATTAGAAATTGATA
>NZ_SMMD01000568.1 GCF_009711475.1 Fulvivirga aurantia | reverse complement strand
TCTGGTGATGTCAAACTCAATGCCCTCTATGGTCTTCTTCTCCTCAGGCACCAGATTGTTAATTACCCGATAAGGGTTTAAGAAATCTATCAATAAGCTGCCACCTGGCTTAAGTGATTTTGCAGCAGCACAAATGGCTTGTTCGTTTTCTTTTTCAGAGTCAAAGTATCCGAAGCTGGTAAACATATTGAGCACGAAATCGAACCTTTCTTCTGCATAGACTTCACGCATATCATGCACATCGAAGTGTAACGAATCATTTTCAAATTTTTTTGCATGAGCTATATTTTGTTCAGAAAGGTCTACACCGACTACATCAAACCCTTTCTCATTGAGATAGATGCTGTGCCTACCTTTGCCACAGGCAAGATCCAGCACTTTATGATTTGGCTTAATTTTAAAGAAACGAATAAGGGTGTCTAAAAAACCCTTAGCCTCCTCATAGTCTCTATGCTTGTAAAGTATGTGGTAGTAAGGTGAATCAAACCACTCGTCAAACCACTCTGTTTCTTGTGACATTAGTCTACTTCTTTTATATAAGGTGAGATGCCACTTGTGGCATATGTACTTAAGTTGCCTTGCTTATCGCTAAATACAAGATAGGCCTCGTATTGGGTATTATTATTTAAAAAACTGATCGCCTCCTCATGCCCCATCACCATAAATGCCGTAGCCAGAGCATCGGCACTCATGCAGTCTTTGGCAAAAACTGTAGCACTAAGCAAAGGATGCTCTATAGGATAGCCGGTAAACGGGCTTATTGTATGAGAATACTTAACTCCATCGATAATATGATAGTTGAAATAATTGCCTGAAGTTGCCATAGCCTGATCTTTTAGCGAAGCCACTGCCATCGGAAATTGATTGATTTCGTCAGAGTTTGGATTCAATATTCCCACTCTCCAGGGTTCTTCAGTTTTTAGGTTGGTCCCAGATGCTCTTACCTCTCCTCCAATTTCTACAAAAGCATTTTCGATATCATTGTCATTGAGATACTCTAGCACTACATCTACCCCATACCCTTTGGCTGAAGCACTAAAATCTAAAGCCAACCGGTCATCACTTTTCCAAACACTATCTTGGTTGTAGTCGATTCTGTTTAACCCTACAATCATTTTAAGTGAATCAATTACTGCACTGTCTTTTTTCACACCTTCGGTATATCCAAAACCCCATGTATTTATCAAAGGCCCGATACTTGGATCGAAGGCACCCCCTGTCTTTTTATAAATCTCATCACTTACTGCCAGTGCCTCATAAAAATAAGGCAAGTCAAACTTGAAAGAAGAGTTTCTGTTGAAAGTTGATATTTCGGAGTCTTTGATGTAAGTGTTAAGTGATTGATTAAATACCGCTAAAAGTGAATCTACCTGAGGTTGTAAGTTCCTCTGATCTTCGTCAAAATACTTTACCGAGTAGGTGATTGGGCCCATAGTTTTACCACTAAATGATACCAACGGTAAGGTGTCATTTGATTGTCTGATCTTGTAAACCAGATACATGGCGAGTAACACCACTACAGTGTAAATTATGTTTTTGTATCTTAAACTCATTGCTAAAATTTGACGCAAAATTAATGAATTGGATAGCGTAATGTTTAATTTAGGGCGAATTATTGGTTGTCAATTTAGCGACATGCTATATTGTATTTAATGACAATCTCAATATTCCCTAAACGCTATGCGAGAAGACTATTTAAGTGGAGAAGGTGAAGGGCTAAGCTCTGAGGAAAAAGAATTTGAAAGGGCCTTACGCCCATTAAATTTTGGAGATTTCACCGGTCAGCAGAAAGTGGTGGATAATGTAAAGGTCTTTGTGCAGGCTGCAAAAAAGAGAGGTGAGTCTCTAGATCATGTTTTACTACATGGCCCTCCCGGCCTCGGTAAAACTACCCTTTCTCACATTATTGCCAACGAATTACAAACCAATATTAAGGTGACCTCCGGTCCGATATTAGATAAACCGGGAGACCTCGCAGGATTACTCACTAATCTTGAAGAGAATGATGTGCTTTTCATCGATGAGATACACAGATTAAATCCTATTGTGGAAGAGTATCTCTACTCTGCCATGGAGGATTATAAAATCGACATTATGCTCGACTCTGGGCCAAGTGCTCGTACAGTTCAAATTACGCTCAACCCATTTACACTAATTGGTGCTACCACAAGAGCAGGACTACTTACCTCTCCTTTGCGAGCGAGGTTTGGAATTACTGCCCGATTGGAATATTATGATGCCGAGCTACTCAGCACTATCGTGCACCGATCATGCGAAATATTACAAACACCAGTAAATGATGATGCGGCTTTTGAGATTGCCAGAAGAAGTCGCGGTACACCTCGTATTGCTAATAATCTTTTAAGGAGAACCCGTGATTTTGCCGAGATAAAAGGTGACGGCACCATTACCAAAGACAT
The DNA here is from genome assembly GCF_009711475.1 of Fulvivirga aurantia. Taxonomy (GTDB): domain Bacteria; phylum Bacteroidota; class Bacteroidia; order Cytophagales; family Cyclobacteriaceae; genus Fulvivirga; species Fulvivirga aurantia. The sequence goes on along the minus strand of NZ_SMMD01000568.1, from coordinate 1,707 downwards.
CGCCCAGATGGCACTTACCGCTCTTGATGTAGATGAGCACGGGCTAGATGAAATGGATAATCGCATTTTATCTACCATCATAGAAAAGTTTAAAGGTGGTCCGGTAGGTATCAGCACCATTGCTACTGCCTGTGGTGAAGAAGCTGAAACCATTGAGGAAGTTTACGAGCCTTTTTTGATACAAGAGGGCTACCTAAAGCGCACCTCCCGAGGAAGAGAAGCCACCGAGCTTGCTTACAAACATCTCAAAATAGTGCCCCCAAGTCGCACCGGAGGCCTTTTTGATTAGCCTCACCCACTCTGAAAAACTAACTAACACCTCCCTAGCCCTCCTCAAGGAGGGAATTGGAGAAGGTAAGAAATGAAAAAACGCATATACTATAATCCAGCACTTAAGGAAAAGGCTCGCTTCTTAAGGAATAATAGTACTCTATCTGAGGTTCTTTTATGGAATTGCTTAAAAAGAGGACAGATGATGGGTTATGATTTTCATAGACAAAAGCCTATTTTAAATTATATCGTTGACTTTTTTTGTTACGAGTTAATGCTAGCTATTGAAGTCGATGGAAGAAGCCATGATAATGAAGAAGCTGCATTGAATGACAAGAAAAGACAACTTGAAATCGAAAAATTAGGAATAACCTTCTTGAGATTTGATGACTTGGAAGTAAAGAAGGACATTAGAAATGTGTTAAGAACAATTGAATATTATATTGAAGGTGTTACAGGAAAATAATTCCTCCAATTCTTCCCCAGAAGAATATTCCCCTATATAAGAGGGGCTAGGGGTGTGTAAAATGCAAAACGAAACAAAACATACACAACTACTCAAGCAAAAAGCAAAAGAACTTGGCTTTATGCACTGTGGCATCGCTAAGGCAGAATTTTTAGAAGAAGATGCACCTGCACTTGAGCAATGGCTCAGCCAGGGCATGCACGGCCAGATGGGCTATATGGAAAACCACTTTGACAAAAGACTGGATCCCACCAAACTGGTTTCTGGGGCCAAATCTGTGGTTTCGTTGGTTTATAACTACTTCCCTCAAAATGATTTGGCAAAAAACGGTAGCTATAAAATTGCTAAATACGCTTACGGCAAAGATTATCATTTTGTAGTCAAAGACAAGCTCAAACAATTGATGGCCTACCTGCAAGAGGAAATTGGGCAAATTGAAGGTCGCGCTTTCGTAGATTCTGCTCCGGTAATGGAGCGCAGCTGGGCTCAAAAAAGTGGCACAGGATGGATCGGTAAAAACAGCCTTTTACTCAATAAAGGTACGGGTAGCTTCTTTTTCCTCGCAGAGCTTATCCTAGACCTCGATTTAGATTATGACGGACCTGTGAAAGATTATTGCGGCACCTGTACTGCCTGTATCGATGCATGTCCTACTGATGCTATTCCTGAGCCATACAAAGTCGATGCTAGTCGTTGTATTTCTTATTTCACCATAGAGTTAAAGGATCAAATCCCTGAAGACTTTAAAGGTCAATTTAAAGATTGGATTTTTGGCTGTGATATTTGCCAGGACGTCTGCCCCTGGAATCGTTTCTCTAAACCCCATCAGGAGCCTGCTTTCGAACCTCACCCTGAGTTGCAGCACATGAAGAAAAGTGACTGGGAAGAAATAACCCGAGACGTATTTAATGAGTTATTTAGAAAATCTGCAGTAAAACGAGCCAAATACGAAGGCCTGCAGCGAAATATCT
>NZ_SMMD01000452.1 GCF_009711475.1 Fulvivirga aurantia | reverse complement strand
TCAATAAGGGCTTCAATAGATTTTTGATGTTCTTTATTATTATAAAAAAGTAAGCCTAACATATACTGGGCCTCTGCACCATGTACGTCTTTAGCTGTGTTTAATGTATTTAGAAATTCATCCTTAGCCACCTCATAATCACCTCGAGCATAGGCGGCCTTTCCTAAATAAAGGGAGGCCTTATTCTGAGAGCTAATATTTACATTGCCTTTCTCTAAAATAATATTGGCATAATGAGCGACAGAATCGTATTTCTTCAAATTGAAGTAAGATTCCATCAATCCAGCCCAGGCATAGTATTGCTCCTTTTTGGTACGGGCAGCATCCACTAACTTGTAGTAAAAATAGGTCGCATTTTCATATCGGCCATTTTCAAACTCAAGCTCCCCTATCCTATTGATGATTTTACTCATGGGCTCGAAAGATCCACTTGCCAATAGCTCGTTGTAGTATTCAAGTGCATTTTCATTCTCATTAAGTCTATAGTAAGATTCGGCTATGTAATATTTAGCTTCACTTCTTTTACCACTGTTGGGGTAATCTTGTATGAAGCTTTTAAAGCTCGAAATAGACTTTTCGTAAGCCAGGTTAAAGTACTGGTTTTTAGCAGTTTCAAACTCTACACTTTCCAGACCTTTTTTATCAGGATTCGCCTGTTTATAACTCGAAAGGTATCCGTTAAATTCTGACGACCGACCTTGAAGGTTTAAAACCTCTTGCAAAGGCAGTAAGGCTTCTTCAGCCACAGAATGAGTATTATACTTATCAAGAACTTTGACATAATCATTTATCGATTTATCATAGGCCTTTAAATTATAATTAGAAGATGCTCTCCTCATGTAGGCGTACGGTACAAACTGGCTGGATGGTTTTCGTTGAATCAAAGCAGTAAAGTTTTTTACAGCCTCTTCATAATTCCCTTTTTCAAAGTTTAACTGGGCCTTTTGAAAGAGGGCATCATCCAGATAGCGAGATTGACCATAATTTGTGATTATATAGTTAAACTGCTCAATTGCAGCTTCTGTAGACCCCTGGATACCTAAAACAGTACCCGCTTGTAGTCTGGCGTAATCATTATCTACACTGTTGGTTTTAATGGCTCGTTGATAGAACGATAAGGCTTCATTATAATTCTTAGACACATAATGTGTATCAGCTAATCTCAATAAAGCGTCATCATAAAAATCTCCCGCCTCCCCCTGGCTGCTATTGCGGATGTACTCACTAAACTGCTCTCTGGCTTTGCTATACTGCTTTGTGTTGTAATAGGCATAACCCAGACCATATCTTGTTTTAAGAATACTTTCATCCGATTTGTCTATTCCTGTCCATAAAGCTTTCTGATAATATGGAATAGCCTGCTCGTATCGTTTACCCACACTATAAGCTTCACCAGCCCATAACCCTGCCATAGCCCGGTACTTTTTACTGTGATCAAATTTTAATGACTTATCAAACAGACCTATCGCATTGCGGTATTCACCTTTGTTAAAAAGCTCCATCCCTTTCAGAAATGTTGCTTTCTGACACACTTCTTGCTGTCTTACATTGGGATTGGGAACACCCTCTATATATTCTATAGCTAAATTGTAATTGTTTGTATTTAAGTAAGCGTCAGATAAAATATCACCGACCTCTTCCACATGTTTACTTTTAGGATACCGCTCTAAAAAAGCCCTTGCACCTGCAATTGATTCTTCAACACGGTCAAGGTCGTAGCTTAATTTAGCGTATTGATAAGCACTCTCTTCGCTCAACTCACTATTTACATCAGTACGCCTTGCATTGTCAAAAGCTGTGATCGCGTATATCTTATTACCTTCTTTCAAATAGGCAATTCCCAAATAATAAGACGCATAAGTGCCGATTTCGTCTGTGGTAGAAGCGGCTTGTTTTAAATGAGTAATCGCCTTGTCATTATTACCGGCTTTAAAATTGGCATAACCGACTCGATAATGCACTTCTATAGGTGGGTTTTGAATGCCTTCCACGTATTTGTCGTAAAACGCCACAGCCCTGTCATAATTTCCTTTTTGCGTATGAGCTTCAGCTGCCAATAAGTAAAAGTCACCCTGATTTACTCTCGTGCCTCCATTGAGGACCTTATCACTGTAAGCGAGAAGTTCGTCATACCTCCCCTGTTTATAGTAAAGGTCTGCGAGCATGGCAGGCACCACACTTTTATAGGCATCATCTTGTTCTGCTTTTTTCAGGTCTTTGACTGCAGCGTCTAAATTACCCTGCTCATACGCTATGTAACCAGCATAATAATTGGCCGCTGGCTCATATTTGCCTGATTGATCTTTGAGGGCATTAAAAAATGTTATAGCCTCATCAAATTCGCGTTGAGCAAAGTGAGCATAACCCAATTTAAAGCGGGTTTCATTTCGCTTTTCCTTGCCTATTAATGAAAGCCTCACCTTCGAAAGATACTCTGTGGCTTTGTTATATTTTTTGTCTTTGAAGTAGAAATTGCCCAACTCGTAATAGGCTAAAGCTGCTTTCGGGTGATTTTCATTTTCCCTGATAAAACTTTCAACGAGTTTTTCTCCATCTTCATGATAGAGGCTTAGCGCAGCATAGGCTTTATAATATTGGGCATCAGCTTTTCTCACCCCATCACTAGCCATCTGAAGGTACTCTTCAAATGTTTCCCTTGCCGCTGTGAAATTGTTTTTATCAATTAACTCAAGGCCTTTAAGATAGAGTCTGGTAGGCTCCGATTGTGACAATGTGTTTTGAGCATAACTTATAAAAGAGCTGAGCAAGAAAAAAAATGCAGCCAGATAACGGATTACCATGTGTAAAATCGGTGTTTAGTGTTTTGGTTTTCTGTATTCAACGATAGAACCGGAAAA
>NZ_SMMD01000787.1 GCF_009711475.1 Fulvivirga aurantia | reverse complement strand
CTTAGGAGTCCGAAGAGTCTTAAAAAAGCTATGAGACTCCTGCTGTGAGCTGTGAGCGCCTAGAAACCTGCGAATAGCTCTATCCCCTTGAGAGGATTATAGGGGTGAATTTTAAAGCCATATACAACGACCTAAAGATTCCGGATCAAGCCCGGAATGACATAAATGGTTGAAGCTCAAAACTCAAAACTCAAAACTCACAGCTCGTAACTCTCTGCCCTCAGCTCTCAGCTCACAAAAGCTTCGAGTACCTCAGCCTGACATTGTGCTCATTGCTCATTGCTCGTGACTCAAAACTCACAACTCTCCACTACAATCGCTCTGCGCATCATACCGTAATAATAAACTCCGCACCCTCACCAGGAAGTGACCGCACAGTCATTTTACCTTTATGGGCTTTTATAATTTGCTTTGATAGACTCAATCCAATTCCAGAACCATTTGTCTTGGTCGTGTAAAAAGGCACGAAAATGTTATTCATTAACTCCTGGTCCATGCCCGGGCCATTGTCTTTAATGTATAAACTTAAAGCACCGTTTTTTTGTCTGGTGTAAATTTCAACTAAAGGCTTTTGTGTGCCTTCAAGTGCTTCTTTACTGTTTTTCAATACATTGATTAGCACCTGCTCAAATAGATCTGGATCGATAGTCACCACCTGAGGTGGTACATCTATTCTTACTTCTATATGTGCAAGATCAACAGCGAGTAACTTGAGTAAGTCATTCACTAAAACACTAATATCTACGGCACTAAAATTTGGTTGAGGAACCTTGGCCAGCTTGGTATACTGATCGATGAAATTCACCAGTCCTTTACTTCTTTTTTCTACCGTTTTCAAACCCATTTTTAGGTCTTGAAGGTCCTCGTCACTCATCGATGATAAGTCCTTTAGCTCACCATCATCAGTGATTATCAGTTGGGTAACCACTTCTGTGAGAGTGGATATTGGTATAGCCGAATTCTTAATTTCATGAGTCAGCACTCTGATAAGTTTTTGCCAGCTTTCAACCTCCTGTTCATCAAGCTCAGCTTTGATATTCTGCATGGAGATAAGCTTAAACTTTTCCTGGTCTACCAACAGCTGTTTGCACTGAACTGAAAGATGCACTAACTCACCTTCAACAATCAACTTCAGTAGCTTTCTGTCTCCTGATTCCATTTTCATGAGTGTTTCATAAAGTGGAGGAAAGTTGGGCTTCAAAGCACTTACGGTGTTGATATGCGGTTTGACAAGGAGAGTTTTTGCAGCCCTATTTATCAATCTTATTTTTCCTGTTGCTTCCCAAAACCCGATCATGGCGGTACTGCTTTGCTCTACCACCGCTTCGAGAAAATGTACATTTTCCTGACTTTGTTTTCTCAACTCAGCATAAGATTGGGTAATGATATTAAAAGCATTATGAAGTGCCTTCGAGTCTGTTTGGCCAGTGTACGTAGTCGAAAAATCATTCTGTTTAATGGATAGCAACAGGTTACTCAATTCCCGCTGATTCTTTTCGATTGTTCTCATCAACTCCCAAAAGGCAATAACAAAAGCCAATCCCAACCAGATGCCAACCAGCCAGAAATAGGTGTTAAATGCACAGTATACAGCACCCGTTCCCAAAGCCAGTATGATGAGAATACGAATTAGTATTTTGAAGCGGTACTTCATGACAACCCGTATTTATCAAGCTTGCGGTAGAGGGTGCTTCTTCCCATACCTAGGGTATCAGCAGCTTTGGTTAGATTACCGTTATGTTTTTCAATTGCCTGCTCAATAGCCTCTTTTTCAATGTCTTCCACCTTTAGAGAAGCGGGTTTATCCTGAGTTTTTCTTTTAGATGGCATTGGGAAATCCTCTTTTGTGAGCGCATTGCTATCACACATAATGACTGCGCGCTCAATGGCGTGTTGTAGCTCTCTCACATTTCCCGGCCAGCTGTAATTATTTAAGTGACTGATAGCTTCATCAGAAATTCGTATTTCTGATTTATGGTATTTATTTCCATACATTTTGAGGAAATGACGTGACAGCAACTCGACATCACCCTCACGATCTCTCAGTGCAGGCAAAGTGATTGTAATAGTGTTTATTCTATATAGTAGATCTTCTCGAAAATCCAGTCGCTCTACCATGTTTTCGATGGGTTGGTTTGTGGCTGCCACCAGCCTGATATCGATATCAATAGCTTTACTACTACCAACCCGGTAGACTTGTCTGTTTTGTAATACAGTAAGTAATTTGACTTGCTGCTCCAGAGAGATATTGCCAATTTCATCCAAAAACAAGGTGCCTTTATGAGCCATTTCAAAGCGGCCTACCTGGTCCTCCTTTGCGTCTGTAAAAGCTCCTTTTACGTGACCGAAAAGCTCAGATTCGTAAAGACTGGCAGATAAAGCCCCAAGATCTACTTTTACAAAGCGCTCGCTATTTCTGGGAGAGTTTTGATGGATGGCTCTGGCCACTAACTCTTTGCCTGTCCCGTTTTCACCTAAAATAAGTACATTGGCAGCTGTAGCGGCTACTTTTCTTATGGTTTTATACACCTCCTGCATGGCCGAAGATTCACCAATCAGTTCACCGGTCGACTGTTTGATGTCCGCATTAAGTGCTTTCTCGGCACTCTTTAATGTAGTGATTTTTTGCTGCGAGCGATTGAGCTTCACAACATTATCAATGGTAGTTAGTAGCTTTTCTTTTTCCCATGGTTTTACCAGAAAATCAGTAGCCCCTTCCTTCATACAAGATACTGCGAGTTGTATATCTCCATAGGCCGTGTTCATTACCACGGCAGTCTGAGGTGAATGCTTTTTTATTTGCCTGAGCCAATAGAGCCCTTCATTACCCGTGGTAGCCCCGGCTTTAAAATTCATATCGAGCAACACGCACTCTACCTGTTGACTATTAAGCTGAGTTTCCAGTTGTTTTGGAGATGAAAGCGTCTTCACAGTATATTGCGTGCGCAAAATCATTTTCGCTGTGAGTAATACGTCTTCATCATCATCTACAACTAGTAATAGAGGTTTAGAATCTAACATCAGGTAAATGTAGCTATTGTCTCAATATGACACAATTGTGTTGTACCATTATGATACGATTTATCGAAATATTTGATATTAAATATTCATAAAATACTTATAATCAGTAGTTTGTGAAAGTGGTACACCGATTGGCTTCAATTCATCAAATACTATGACTCATGCTTAAGAATTTTATAATAATTGCCTTTCGAAACCTTACTAGTCGATCAGTTTTTAGTCTGATCAATATTATCGGACTTGCCCTTGGGATGGCGGCCTGCCTTGTCATTTTTCGGTATGTATTTTTTGAGTATAGCTACGACCAATTTCATAATAAAAAAGACCAGATATACCGATTGGCTTTGTCAAGGAGTATAGGAGAGGAGGATCGTACTTTTTATACTGCACCGATGCCCGTAAAAAGTGTATTGGATGAACTCAACGAAACAGCTAGCGTGGCTCGTTTTGTAAATATTAACTATCAAAATAACTCACTGGTTTATAAATCTCCCCAACATATTAAGACTGCAGAACTGGCCGGTGTTTTCTATGTTGACTCTACCTTTGCCGAAATGTTCGATTTTGAGCTGTTGTCAGGAGCCGTTTCACCTATTAGTCAGGTGGGCACATGTCTGATTACGCAGTCAGTTGCAGAAAAACTTTTCGAGTCACCCCAGCAGGCGGTCGGTAAGTCTGTGGACTTGAGTGGTAACATAGGCAGCTTTCAATACGAGATAGCTGGAGTGTTGGCCAATCCTCCTAAAAACAGTCATTTTGATTTTGAAGTATTGCTATCAATGCCCTCATATGTCAGGGCAGAAGGTGAAGAAATGCTTACCGGCTGGGGGTCTTTCAATGGTGTCACTTTTATAGAAGTAAAAGGGAAAACTGATGTAAAAGCCTATGAGAAATTATTGACTAAAACCTTACTTGGTGAGCCTGTTTTTGGCAACGAAAATGAAACCTGGCGTCTGAGTCTTGACCCAATTACCGATTTACATTTTTCAGCGCAGAGCGCAGTTGGTTTTAAACCCTCAGGTAATGAACAGTCGGTTAAAGCTTTGGCCATAGTCGCGCTGTTCATTCTTATCATCGCTTTGGTAAATTACATCAACCTTTCAACTGCTATCGCTACAGAGCGTGCTCGCGAAGTGGGGGTAAGAAAGACACTGGGCTCCTCACAATGGCAGCTCAGATGGCAATTTATATTCGAGTCAATTTTAATAAATGTGATAGCCGCAGGAGTGGCGCTTACGCTGGTGCAACTTTCCTTGCCATTTCTATCTGGTTTTACCAACCCATTAGAAGTGGCCGATAGCCATCAATGGATGTTTTGGGGACTGATTGTCGGTGTGTTTATTTTCGGAGCAATTCTTTCCGGTATCTACCCAGCCTTTGTGCTTTCTTCTTATAATCCTACTCAGATTATCTCTGGTAAGGTAGAAAAACGAGGGAATAAAATGAGTTTTAGAAAGTTGCTGGTCGTATTTCAATTTGCTGCATCGATTATTCTCATTGCCGGCACTTTCATAATATACAATCAGCTAAACTATATGAAAAGTCAGGATCTGGGCTTAAATATTGATGACGTAATTGTGCTCAATCCACCTCCTGGGTCTATCGTTGGTGATAATAATGAGTTTTTTACTCGTGTAGATGCATTTAAAACAGCAGTTTCTGCCTACCCCTTTGTGCAATCTATGACCAAAGGTAGCGCTATACCTGGTGAGCGTATTACTTGGGGTACCAGTCAGATCAGGAGAAAGAATGACGATAGCCGCATTGATAAAGTACTGGCACTCATTGCTATGGACAGAGATTACCTTAAAACTTTTGACATACCGATTATCGCGGGTGATTATTATCGGGAAGGACAAAGCACATTTGGTAATGGGGACTTTATCATCAACAAAAAAGCCAGTGATTTATTAGGTTTTGCATCCCCTGAAGCGGCTATAGGCGAAAAGCTGTATGGTGGAGGTATGTTTCCCGAATTGACTATTGTGGGTGTAACGGCAGACATTCACCACCGCACGCTGGCAGCCGAAAAAGCGGCCTTAGGGTTTGTGTTAAGTGCGTGGAGTAATTATTACGCCATTAAATTAAACATCGATGAGCAGCTACCAGCAGAGCAAAAGCTGGCAGTGATCGATCAGGCCATAGATGCGCTCGAGGGCGAATGGAAGAAGAATTTTGATGGAGCACCTTTCGACTTTTTCTTTCTCGACAAAGCTTTTAACGATCAGTATAAGTCAGATCAGGAGTTTGGCTTTATCTTCAGTTTGTTTGCAGGTTTGGCGATTATTATAGGTTGTTTAGGTCTGTTAGGCTTAAGTGCTTACAGCATTACTCGCAGAACTAAAGAAATCGGGATACGCAAAGTGTTAGGAGCCTCCATGGCTAACCTTACCGTTTTGCTGTCTAAAGAGTACTTATTGCTTATCCTCATCGCGGGTATCGTGGGTGCCCCTGTGGCATACTATTTCTTCGATAAATGGTTAGAAAACTATGCTTACCGCACACAGCTCGACTGGTGGATTTTTGCCCTACCCATTGCGATAGTACTCAGCATAGCGCTGGCTACTATTTTGGTACAGGTTGTTAAAGCAGGAAAAAGAAATCCTGTAGAGAGTCTTAGGTCTGAGTAAAATTTAAAGTTGAGCATTATGTTGAGTAATCATCTTATCATTATCATCAGAAACCTACGCAACTCCCCACTTTACTTTTTTCTCAATTTGTTGGGGCTGGCAGTTGGGATTGCATCATGTATGGTGCTGCTACACTATACCTCGTTTGAGGAAAATTATGACCAGTTTCAGAGCAATTATCGAAACAAATATCGCTTGCTGGTTTCCGATCCGGGAGGCTTAGGTGCTCATACCCCGGCACCCATCGCTAGGTTGATTGAAGAAGACATCAGTCAGGTAATGACTCAGGTGCAGGTCCGCAATGCTGACGGCATTCTCAAAGCCAAAGATGGTCAGCGGTCTGTATCAGATCAGGAAGAGCAATTGTTCTTTGCTACACTGGGCTATTTCAAAATGTTTAATCAGGAACTGCTTGAAGGTGACCCCAAATTGCTTTCAGAGCCGAACCATGCTTTCATAACTACAGCTGTGGCTGAAAAGTATTTTGGTAAGACCAGCGGGGTAGTGGGTAAAGAAATCACTCACTTTGACTCAAATTTTGGAGAAAACCGACTTGTCGTGGGTGGTATTATGGCAAATGAGAGGCCAGATACGCATTTACCCGTTCGGGTGGTAATGAGTATGAACACCATAGCAAACAACGATCAGTTTTGGGCTAGGTTTGACAATTGGGGCTGGATGGATTTTTACACTTATGTAGAGCTACATGAAGATGTGGAGCTGCCCCAAACACAGTTAAATGCTTTTCTTGACAAACATATAGGTCGAGAAAACCGGGAAAGGGGAGGTTTAGAGTTGCAATTGCAGCCGCTTTCAGCCATTCATCTGAGTCCGGATGTGCAATATAATTACCGAACGGCTCGTGATCCGAGGGTCATTTTTTTCTTACAGATCGTAAGCATTTTTGTATTACTCATGGCCTGCATCAATTATGTAAACCTAGCCGGAGCAAGAGGACTCAAGCGCGCCAGGGAAGTAGGCGTGAGAAAAAATTTAGGGGCCTCCAGATTTGACCTTATAAAGCAATTTAGTCTTGAGTCGCTGGTGATTAATCTTCTGGCGTGTGTATTGGCGCTAACAGTCACTCAACTATTGTGGCCTGTGCTTGGTCAGCGTATAGGTGGTGCGTTTACGCAGCCTGTTACTAACCTGGCAAACCCCACCATTATTATAGTTTTAGGTACAGCTCTCATATGGACGATCATACAACCTTCCGTTGTGATAGCCAGCTTTCCTGCCATTTCATCACTCAAAGGTAATATGTCTAATTTTGGCATAGGCAAAACCTATCGCAAAGCCAGTGTGGTAGTGCAGTTTGCTGTTTCGCTGACGTTACTCATTACCAGCCTGGTGATCTACCAGCAAATTTCTTTCTTTCAAAATCATGAATTAGGTATAGATATAGATCAAAAACTGATCATTCACAGACCCAAAGAAAGTGTGGAGGAATACGGTACAAAGGCACTTACTTTTAAAAATCAGGTTCAGCATTTGGCTATGGCTCAGGTCGTGTCGATATCTGGAAGTGTACCAACCAAAGGATATAACTACTCAACCAACAGTCTTTATCAGGAAAGGCTCGGACCCAATGAAGTCGGAGAATATGGAGTAAATATTACCTATATCGACAACGATTTTATGGAGCTGTATGACGCTAAACTGATTGCGGGTGAATCGAGTTTCGAAGCTGTTTCAGGAATTACCAAGGCTATCATTAACAAAAAAGCACTCGACCCATTACTTTTTGAAAACCCAGAGCAGGCGATAGGCGCGATAATCATAAATGGTGAGGAGAGGTATGAAATAATTGGAGTAATTGACGACTACCAACACAACTCAATAAAGCAGGTGGGGCAACCCGTTTTGTATATTTTAGAAAATAATGCACAATATTTTACAGTGGCTTACAGTACTGGTGATCAGCCTCTGGAGGCCACAGGCCAAATATTAAGAGAAGTGCAGGATCTATATGATCAGACGTTTCCTGATACAAATTTTAACTACACTTTTCTCGATGAGGCTTTTGCTGCTCAGTATCGTTATGAAGTTTTTTTCTCTCAAATTATACTGGTTTTTACCTCTCTGGCTATGTTGCTGGCGATTTTAGGTCTTTTTGGACTCTCACTTTACAATATGGAGAGAAAGACTAAAGAAGTAGGCATTCGTAAAACCCTGGGTGCCTCAGCTTTGTCCTTATTTGTGAGTAACACCAGGCCATTTGTGCGTTTGATATTCGTGGCCAGCCTGATGGCCGTGCCTATCTCATATTGGCTTATGGAAAGATGGCTTTCAGATTACACTTTTCGCATTGATTTACAAATATGGAGCTTTGCCATACCAGTATTGGGATTAATGGCGGTTGCATTATTTACCATCAGTTATCATCTGTTGAAACTTCAAAACACCAATCCTGTAGAAAGCCTCAGATATGAGTAAGTGCAATTGACAATTAGCAATTGACAATGTGCAATGAACAATTAGCGTCATTCCTGACGAGTGTAGTGGAGATCAGGAATCTCTGGCAAATAGATAAAAGATTCCGGATCAAGTCCGGAATGACAGTTATAAATAGAATATGTCAGCTTTTTAGTACGTCACTCAGAGACATAACTTTTT
>NZ_SMMD01000155.1 GCF_009711475.1 Fulvivirga aurantia | reverse complement strand
ATAACACAATCGATGAAGGATTAAAGCTTACTTCTGAAATTGTGAATATGGTTGAAGACGAAGTTTCATCAGATGTAAAAGTAATTTTGGCCCCTCCGTTTGTGCACCTTTCTCAGGTTAAAAATCTTATAAAGGGCAGTAGTAAATTATTTTTGTCAGCGCAAAATTGTAGCCAACATAATGGGGGTGGTGTAACCGGAGAGATATCGACTGCAATGCTTAAATCTACCGGGGTGCAATACGTGATTATAGGGCATAGCGAGAGAAGAGAGTATTTTAATGAAACCAACGAGCAGTTAGCTCAAAAAGTAGATGCTGCTTTGGCCAATGGTTTAACCCCTATTTTCTGCTGTGGCGAACCACTTGAAATACGAGAGGCAGGAACTTACATAGATTACGTTCAAAATCAGCTGAAAGAGAGCTTATTTCATCTACCGAATGAAGCGTTTAAAAATATTGTAATTGCCTACGAACCTATTTGGGCTATAGGCACAGGAAAAACTGCCAGCTCTGACCAGGCACAGGAGATGCACGCTGCAATCAGAACATTTTTGGTCGCAAAGTATGGTGATGTCGCCAAAGACACCTCTTTACTCTATGGCGGAAGTTGCAAGCCTTCAAACGCAAAAGAACTATTTGCCTGCAACGATGTAGATGGTGGACTTATTGGTGGTGCCTCGCTTAAATCCAGAGACTTTACAGACATCGTAAAATCATTTTAATGAGCGTAGTAGATTTTTTAAGTGTCAATATATCT
>NZ_SMMD01000547.1 GCF_009711475.1 Fulvivirga aurantia | reverse complement strand
TTGCCCTTTTGAAGATTTAAAAAACGCGAAAACTTACATACTTGGAGTCTATATCAGATAATGCTTTAATGACTAAAGTGAAAGAAAATGACCTTGATCAGCTAGGGTTGCTTTTTGAACGCTATAAAAAGGTCTTGTTCGCTTTTTTCTATAATATGAATCGTGATGCAGGCTTGAGTGAAGATTTAGTACAAAATACTTTCATGCGGATTTTAAAGTATCGCAATGGTTTTAAAGGTGATGGTGAGTTTAAGGTTTGGATGTTTCATATCGCCAGAAATGTGAGTCACGATCACTTCAGAAAAAACAAATGGCGCAACAACGAAGACATTAATAATTGGAGCGATCGACTTGGTGATGATACACTTACGATAGATAAAAAAGTAGCGCACACTGAAGAGATGAGTCTGTTAGACGTGGCCATCTCGAGGTTAGATGAGGAAAAGAGAGAGGTATTAACGCTAAGTAAACTGGAAGGGAAGAAATATAAGGAGATTGGTGATATACTCTCCTGCAGTGAAGGGGCAGTAAAAGTAAAAGTTTTTAGGGCTCTACAGGCCTTGAAGCAAGAGTATAGCAGCTTACAATCCCGGGTATAAATATTAAAAACTATGGAAGACGCAGTAAAACAACTTGTCGAGAAATATAACCACGGTAGCTTAAGTGCCGGGGAGGAGGCAACACTTGAGAGATACCTGGCAGAAGGCATTGTGGAGTTGGATGATTTGCAGGATGTAAGTCAAATGCAGCAGCAGATTAATGAGTTTCCTGTACCGGAACCATCTGCAGAGATGAGTCATGGCTTTTACTCATTGTTGGCAGAGAAGAAGAAGGCCAGTGAGAAAAAAGGAATCGTTGAATGGTTTAGCTCATTATGGGCTCACCAGCCGACATATCAGTGGGCCTATACTTTTGTGATACTTGTAGTTGGTGTATTAGGTGGCTATTTCTTAAAACCAACAGAAAATGGTGGTGATGAAATTAAGGAGCTGTCTGCAGAAGTATCAGAGATGAAGGAAATGATGATGTTGAGTCTGATAGAGAAAGAATCAACCAGTGATAGGTTGAGGGCTGTAAACCTGACTAGCGAAATGCAGGATGTGAGTAGTAAGGTGACTGAGGCTTTATTTAAAACCTTGAATACAGACCCTAACGACAATGTGAGGCTGGCTACAATTGAGGCGCTTTACCCATATGCAGGCAACCCGGAAGTTCGGAAAGGGCTGGTGCAATCTATAAGTAAGCAGGAGTCGCCACTGGTACAGGTCACACTGGCAGAGTTGATGGTGGCTTTGCAGGAGAAATCTTCGGTTGAAGAGCTCGAGCAATTGCTTGATAAAGAAAATACACCTGCAGAGGTAAAAGATAGAATAAAGGAGAGTATTAAAGTGCTCATTTAAAAGGTCAAAATTTTAACAACAACATGAAACTCTATATAACAACAATACTGCTGGTGCTGGTGACTTCAGTGACCGCACAACAACATACGGAAACAATAGAGAAGCAAATAGCTTTTGAAAAAACAGGGGAAAGCAATGTTTTCTACCTGGCCAATATCAACGGGGGAATAAAAGTTGAAGGATACGATGGAGATAAAGTTTTATTGACGGCCACCAAAACGATTAAGGCCAAAACAGAGCAGCGATTACAAGCTGCGGTTCAGGAGCTTTCTATTGGCATAATGGATCGCCTCGATACCATCTTAGTATACATCAACGGGCCATGTGCAGAATTTGGTCGTGGCGACTATAAATACAGAAAAAGTAGATCTGGATGGAGCTATAACTGGGATGATTGCAAATTTACTTATGACTTTACTTTTGATATTGTCTTAAAGGTACCTTACAAGTTAAACCTCAATCTTTCTACCATAAATAAAGGAGATATTACTGTAACCGGTGTTGAGGGGACTTTAGACATAGAAAATGTAAATGGCGCTATAAGTCTAAAGGGAGTAAACAATTTGGTCGAGGCTTACACAATCAACGGTGATGTAGATATCGATTATAAGTCTTTGGTAGGAATAGGCCCCTCATCATTTTATACGCTCAATGGAGACATAAATGCTAACTACCCTCAAGGCCTTAAAGCAGATCTGGCATTTAAAAGCTACAACGGAGATCTCTATACCAATATTGAAGATATAAGCTACCGACCCAATGTAATGAAGGAAAGTAGTACTTCTCAGGAGGGAGTATCATTTAAAGTCGAAACCAAATCACTCATAAGTGTACGTGGTGGCGGTGCTCAGCTCGATTTTGAGACTTTCAATGGAAATGTATACATAAAAGAAAATAAATAATAACAACAACAGCTGCGACTGGTCGTGGCACAAAATAAATAGGAAAAAAGCAATGATTATGAAAAAGTTAATAATAGGAATGATCGCGTTATGCGCTTCGCTTGTAGTATCTGCTCAGGATTCAGGAGAATTAGCAGTGCCATTTAGCAACCCATCATCTAAGGGAAAAGTAAAAATAGATCTACGTAAAGGTTCTATAGAGGTAGTGGGCACCGACCGTAAAGATGTGCTTGTAAAATATACAGGAAGAAATAAACATAATGGGGAGGAGCGTAACAAAGATGGTTTGAAGCGTATCTCTGGTGGAGCTATGGATTTAGAAATAAGCGAAAAAGATAATTTTATAGATATAGAATCAGACGAATGGAACAATGGAGTAGACCTGAAAGTAGAAGTGCCTAAAAATGTCGACTTGCATGTAGAAACCTATAACGATGGTTACATCTTTATTTCTAATATACAAGGTGAGATTGTGGCAGATAATTATAATGGGAAAATAACTGCTGATAAAATTTCAGGTTCACTGGTGGCTGATACTTATAACGGTGAAATAAAAGTTTCTTTTGATAAAGTGACTCCTGATACTCCTATGGCCTTTACTACTTACAATGGAGATGTGGACTTAACCCTGCCTGGCTCATTTAAGGCAAGTATGAAAATGAAAAGTAGCCGAGGGGAGATTTTGTCGGGTTTTGATTTTAATGTGAAGAAGACTGAGCCGGTAACTAAAACAGAGAAAAAATCCGGTACCTACAAGGTGTATCTTGACGATTGGGTGCGTGCTGACATCAACGGGGGAGGTGCCGAAGTGATGATCAAAAACTATAATGGAGATATTTATCTGCGTAAAAAGTAACCTTAAAGCCTGATTTTAAGTACATTATATTATCAAAAACTCACAACATCATGCGATCTACCATAACTACTCTACTCGTTTTCTTCAGTATAGGAGCGATTTCTCAAACTATAGAATACGAAAACCTCAATCAATTTGACAAATTAGTCATTGATGGCAAAGTAACATCTCTACACACCAAAAAGAGCCACCACGATAAAAGTGAAATGATGGTGAAAGGGGTGGAAAAGGAATATATTACTACCAGAATAGAGGCTGGAGTATTGTATTTAAATATCGAAAATGACCACGAGGCAGATGTTACTGTTTATAACAGTAGCCTGAAACGAATAGAAGCTGATGAGCCTTTAGAAATAGTTGGCGCTCAGTATGTAGGAAGTAATGGCAAGTATTTACTGACTGATTTTAGTCACCATCATGGTGATTGTTCAGATCATGTGGCGGTAAATATACCCACCATTGACATCGATATTCCTGGTTTATCAATAGATATACCGGAAATGAACTTTGATTTCGAACATCATTTCGATCATGATTTTGACATAGACATTGATATCGATGAAGATAGCTATAGTTTTAATTGGAATTGGGAGGAGCAAAGTGAAGAGTTGAGGCATGTGAGCAAGGAGATGAAGGAAGAGATGCAAAAAGCGATGAAGGAAATGAAAAAAGAGCTTAAAAAGTATAGAAAGGAATAAATACA
>NZ_SMMD01000860.1 GCF_009711475.1 Fulvivirga aurantia | reverse complement strand
CAATGGTAGCCTTACCACAAACTCAGTACCTTCCCCTTCTTGGCTTTTCACTGAAATAGAGCCGTTATTCATTTCAATAAATTCGTAGGCAAGCTGTAGACCCAACCCAAGACCTTTTTCGCCATCTGTACCAAATTCACTGCGCTTGGCCTGTAGTTTGAAAAGTGTTTTAACTTTTTCAGGTGACATACCGACACCAGTATCAGAAATTACAATTTCAGCCATTTCACCCACCGGCCTGGCTTTGATTGACACTTTTCCACCCTGATGGGTAAATTTGAGCGCATTGTTAACCAAATTTCTAAAAATAGTCATGGTTGTGTTTTTGTCTGCCCACAACTGGATTTGATCACTGATGTCTGTTTCGAGATCTATTTTCTTACCCTCAGCAGTAGTCGCAAAAATCCCTTTGATCTCTTCCCCTAGTTCATTGAGATTGAGTTTTTCTGGTACATGTGGGAAACGGCCCTGCTGCTGCATCGCCCAGCGCAAAAGGTTATCAAGAAGCCCTGAAAGATGACCTACAGTGATAGTCACATGTTCAGCAATCTCTAACAACTCTTCATGATTATTATCTTTAACAGCATACTTGATGAGGTGACTTACCCCTGCAAAAGCACTTACTGGACCGCGTAAATCGTGAGAAACGATTGAAAAGAATTTATCTTTGGTTTTATTTAACTCCTCAAGCTGTTGCTTTTGCTCTTCTAAAACCTTATTGATACGATTTTTGTCCTGGTAGTTTTTATAAACAAGGCCTAACAATATAGCTACTAAAAGAGCGCCACCTGCGGTAGAAAAGATGATGATTTGCTGTGTTCTTTTTTCAGCTGTCAGCAGGTCTACCTCTGCCTGTTTTTGACCCACTTCATAACTAGTCCTTAGATCTGCCAGTTTTCTTATTTGCTCTGCATTGATGAGGCTGTCTCGGTAAGTATAGTATTTTGACTGATAACTAAATGCTTTCTCAATATCACCTTGTTGTTTATAAGCCTGTGCTAAAAATTTAGCTCCATTTTGAATTTGTTGTTTGAGGCCGTGTTCCAAAGCAATAGTATAACCTTGAGTCAATTTCTCTATGGCAGTTTGTAAGTTATTTTGCTCTATATATACACCTCCTATTTCAATTAAACAGTCTGCTATAGCATATTGATCATCATTAGCTGCCATAACTTCTAAAGATTTTTCCAGTTTCTCTTCAGAAAGTGTGAAAAACCCTTTTTTTGCCAATGCCAGAGCCATATTGCTTTGAGCATAAGCTTCAATTAATTTGTAACTAGAAAATTGAGAAAAATAAACTGCTTTTTCCGATAAACTTAGAGACGAATCATATAACTGCGCTTTGTAGGCTGCATAAGCATAATTAATATACACTATAGCTAGTCTTTGCGAATCAACTTTGGTGGTATAAAGTTCTAAGGCATCCCGATAATATTGAAGTGATTTGGCATAATCCTCGTTAGACGTATAGATAGTGGCGACATTTGTATATGCATCTGCTTCAGAAATATAATCTTGGTTGTTAGAGGAAATTTGAGCCGCTGTAAGGTAGGCCTGAAGAGCTTCTGTTAGATTTCCTTTTTGTTTATTGGCCCCACCCAGTCTTAAATATCCGTTAACTTTATAGCTATAATCCTCTTGTCCTTCAGAGTTTTCTATTAAAAGCTTTGCATACTTAAGTTGTTCATCTGCATCAGTTGTGTTATCCACGATAGTTCTCAACGTACTCAGGCGAGATTCATCAGATAGTGTATCGGAGTTTAAGACCATTATGGCACTATCTTTCAACTCTAATAAATTTTTATTTTGAGAATAACCTTGTATAAAACAAAGTAAAAGGATGACACAAAAAAATGTCATCCTTTTTTTGAAAGAAACTTGATTACATATTACCTCCGTCTTTCGGCTGCTCAAATTCAGGGTCTTTTTCCATATCACCCTCAGTAGTTTTATATTTAATTGTATACCCATTATATTTTGGCACCCTATCCAAGTCTGCCTTAATCACACCTCTAAAAACGTCCTTTGTTTTATTGTAAGCAGTTGGTTTAGTTTCCCAGATATTCTGCCAATTCTTTTGCTTTTCACCTGCTTTACTTTCATTTACATTGATCTTTTTAATTTGCTCAATGTTACTGTCTTCGGCAAGTCTGAAAAAAACTTCGTCACCAGCGTCAACGCCAGTAACAGTATCAACTTCCAATGGACTAAAGTTGACATTATCCATCGAATAATACAAGTCATCGTTCTGATGCTTGAGGTACATAGTAATTGTAGCCATAAGTTTTACTTTTAATTAGACACGTTTTATTTTGACCATCCAATTTAAAAATAATTTTATATTAAGCATCAATAATTAAATATATTACTGGAATTGAAGCTGCATTTTTTTGATTCTGTCCTGAAGTTTTTCTGAACTTAATTTCTCTCTTGTACGATCTACCATGATAGGAAAGGCAAATGGTGTGGGTTTTTCCGGCTCGGTAATTATAAACTTTTGTTGGTTTATACGTTCTAATGCATTTCTTAATCGGGCCTCTTCCAGCTGAAAGTCCATGACTTCCTCATAAGCCTGCAGTAAGAGGAGACTTTCGTTTTCGTAATCCTGGAATACATCAAAGAAAAGCTGGGAAGAGCTCTGCAGATGTCGGTCTTTAACTTGTTGTCCGGGATAGCCTTTAAACACTAACCCGGATATGGCAGCAATATCTCTAAACCTCCTACGGGCCATCTCCACAGAGTTGATACTTGCCTGTATGTCCTGATATAAATCATCAACCCCCAAGGCATCGGTCTCAATAGCTTCGTAAATAGGTATTTCCTGATCAGACAATAGCTCAAAGCCATAATCATTCATGGCGATACTAAAAGTGATTGGCTTTATACGGGCTATGCGATGGGCTAGCAGTGCTCCCATGCCTTCATGCACAAAACGGCCCTCAAAAGGATACATCAATACATGATAACCTTCATTGGTCTGAAAATATTCAATCAGAAATTCCTCATCATTTGGCAGGTAAGAGCGATTTTTCTGTAAATCCATTAAAGGCTGGAGAAAAGCCACTTCTGGGTCCTGGGTAGGTATTCCTCGGGCAATCTGATTGAGCTTTTTCCTCAACATCACAGACATTTGAGAGCTTAGCGGCATTCTACCGCCCTGCCATGAAGGCACTTTGCCCGACTTTTTCTTACTATTTCTCACCTGCGCGACCATCTCCTTAATTCTAACCAACTCGAGGTTACGCCCTGAAAACCAAAAAACGTCTCCCGGCTGAAGTTTTGAGATGAAATATTCCTCTATTGTGCCGATGTATTTGCCACTCACATACTTCACTTTTATAGAAGTATCGCTCACGATGGTGCCGATAGACATACGGTGCCGCATGGCTACCCTTCTATTGGTTACTTTATAAACGCCATCTTCAAACTCTACTTTTCTAAATTCATCATAAGCAGTAAGTGCAGCTCCACCAGTGGTGATAAAGGCCAAAAGCCATTGCCACTCATCTTTTTCTATACTGGCATAGCAGAAAGTACTTTTTACCTCTTCGAAAATCTGCTCAGAGGTAAAACCGTCTGACACCGCCAATGTAACCAGATACTGAATGAGCACATCAAAGGATCTTAAGTAAGGTATACGGTCTTCCACAAGGCCCTCCTTTATGGCTTGTCGCATACTGGCCGCCTCAATAAGTTCTAGCGAATGAGTGGGCACGAAGTATATCTTACTCAGCGCACCCGGTTGGTGACCGCTACGACCGGCCCTTTGCATAAATCTGGCCACACCTTTTGGACTGCCCACCTGTATGATAGTTTCAACTGGCCTGAAATCTACACCTAGGTCAAGACTTGAGGTGCACACGACAGCCTTAAGTTGCTCGGCATGTAAAGCCTCCTCTACCCAGTCTCTGAGCTCCCGGCTTATCGAGCCATGGTGCAAGGCAATGATCCCTGCCAACTCAGGGGCTCGCTCAAGTAATTTTTGATACCAAATCTCAGCAAATGATCGTGTATTGGTAAAGATTAGAGTACTTTTACTTTCTTTGATGATTGGAATAACTTTATCTACCATCTGGGCTCCTAAATGACCTGCCCAGGGAAGTTTCTCAAGTTCATCTGGCAGCACAGAGTCAACTTCTATTTGCTTCTTGATATCAGCTTTTATAAGTGTATAATGCTTTTTATCATGAGCGAGATCACCTAGCAAGGTTTCTACCGCATCTTCCATATTGCCGATTGTAGCCGATATTCCCCAGATCTTTAGCTTCTCACATATAGTTTTAAGCCTCGACAAAGCCAACTCCATCTGCACTCCTCTTTTGGAGCCTATAAGCTCGTGCCATTCATCGCAAACTACCGCTCTTAGGTTTTTAAAATATTTATCATAGCCCTTTTGCGCAAGCATAAGTTGCAAGCTCTCAGGTGTGGTAATTAAAAATTCGGGTGGTGTTTTCTTTAATTTTTGTCTGTCTTTAGTAGACGTATCTCCTGAGCGAATGGCCACTTGCCAATCAAGGTCAAGCCCCTCGATAGCACGCTGTGCAGAATAAGAGATCTCTTTGGCCAGTGCTTTTATAGGAGTAATCCAGATTACTCTCAATCCATTGTTTTTTAATGGCTTGCCTCTTTTATAATTTTCTCTGATATACTCCAGGAGTACAGGCATCACCAGCGAATAAGTCTTTCCACTACCGGTAGGTGCGTTTACCAATCCGTGTTGTCCATTAAGGTATGCCTCCCAGGTTTCTGTTTGAAAGGGAAACGGCTTCCATCCTTTTTCTTGAAACCATTTTATCGCTTTAGGAATGAGCTTATTTTGCAAAAAGAGTAATTAAGAGTTTACGCATCTAATACTTCTAAAATAGAAAAACAGTGTTATATTTAATTAGTTATCAACCTTAAAACCTCATTATGAGTTTTCTTAGAAAATCAGTGAAGAAGAAGTACAATGTCGATTTTGGCTTATTAATATTCAGGCTAATGGTAGGAGGTCTTATGCTTACACATGGCTATGGCAAATTTATGAAAGTGATAGAAGGTAATATGGGATTTGCCGACCCGATAGGCATAGGCCCCGAAGCATCACTAGTACTCACAGCATTTGCTGAATTTGTATGTGCCTTGCTCATTATGTTTGGTCTTCTTACCCGATTAGCTTCAATTCCGTTGATTATAGCCATGGCGGTGGCAGCTTTTATTACACATGGCTCAGACTCCATTGGTGAAAAAGAGATGGCTCTTCTCTACCTGGCATCATTTATACTCTTATTTTATAAAGGTGGTGGTCGCTATTCTTTGGACCGAATGTTTTTTAAATAGTGGAAAATGAGCATATCATATCAGCGTTTTACACTGCCTTTCGAGAAGGTGATGCCGAGCGCATGATTTCTTTTTATGCAGATGATGTGGTTTTTGAAGACCCTGCATTTGGTGTACTTCAGGGAGATGAAGCCAAAAATATGTGGCGTATGCTACTGGGTAGAGCCACTGACCTACAAGTGACCTACTCAGAGGTTTGGGCCGATGGTGATAAAGGTGGTGCACATTGGGAAGCTCACTATACCTTCTCTAAAACCAAAAGAAAAGTGCACAATAAAATTGATGCTGAGTTTAAGCTCAAAGGAGGTAAAATCATTGAGCACAGGGATCATTTTAACTTCTGGAAATGGTCACAAATGGCTCTGGGTCCGTTCGGCCTTTTTTTTGGATATACCCCGTTTGTAAAAAGCAAGGTGAGAACGACTGCGAAAAAAGCTTTGAAGCACTACATCAAAAACAGGTGAATTGACCGGATTACTTCAATTTCCATCTCCACACAGGCGCAAGAGACTAAAAACTGCAGGTCAGGCAATTATTATTCTAGGTCTGCTATTGATCTTATTTGGGAGTCAGCTTCTCGATACACTCACGATATTTGGGTATTTTTTAGGAGCCGTTGGCTTTTTTGTACTTGGCTATATTTTCACTGTCGATATTTATGCAGACCAAGGTGTGATAAAGGTTAGGAAAGGGCTTTTTGTACCTTTAGTCGTAAAATCATATCACAAGTCAGATTTTGAAAGTGTAATCATAAGACGAGAAGTAACGCAAAACTCCAAGGCAAATTTCCCCCCTGGAACCAGCTCCATTTCAATATATTATACCGTGATATTGAAAGGCCCCACCGATGAACAAAGACTCGATAGTACAGCCACACTGGAAAGCGCGCAATTATGGCAAAGACAAGTGGCAGAAGCACTCAACCTGCCTATTGTAAAGAAGGTGGTTGCTCCCATTGAGAAACAAACAGCCCGATGGGTAAAAATTGCTGTTGTAATTATTCCTCTCCTCCTTATAGCCTGGGTCGTTTACCTGGCACTTACAGTGGTTTGAAGCTACTACCGTATCATAATTTTTAGTATCTTATATTAACTAAAAATAAGGCTATGGAAATTAAAAACAATGTAGTCGGTTGGTTTGAAATACCTGTAAAAGATAAAGGTCGAGCCATTAAATTTTATGAGACTGTATTTGACTTTAAGCTCACCCGTAATAAAATGGATGAAGTAGATATGGCCTGGTTTCCCTGGAAGGAAGATGGAATGGGTGCATCAGGCTCTCTGATGTACCATAAAGAATTTTACACACCCAGCAGCAATGGTACTCTGGTGTATTTTACAGCACACTCTGGTGATTTGGCCAACGAATTATCTAAGGTAGAAGATGCAGGTGGTAAGGTATTGCAGCAAAAGAAACTGATAGCCCCTGAGGTTGGGTTTATGGGGCTCTTTCTCGATACAGAGGGTAATAGAATCGCCATTCACAGTAGAAAGTAAAAAGAGGCCCTCTCAAAAGGTGAGTAAGATTCTTCCTTCGTCAGAATGACATGTAAGAATTTATTTACAACTTTTGAGACAGCCTCTTTTGTCTTAAATGACAGCTTTTTTAAGCGTTGTAGTAGAAACGCTCATGTACTACATGGTCGCCTTCCCATTTCTTTACTGCTACCTGCTCCATTTTTACAGGTGCATCCATGCCTTTAAAAGTTACTTCCATCCACACTTCAGACATCGTAGTACCCTCATCCTCATTTGAGGTAATCTTGTTTATTCCAGCCCCATGAAATTCCTGCACTTTGCCTAAAAACTCTTCTTCATGCTTACGTGCTTCGTTCTTACCTTCAAACTTATCACCAGTAGCCTCAACTAAGGTTACATTATCAGCATAATACTTCTCAAAAGCCTCCATAAGTTGGCCGCTGTTTACCATGTTTTGCAAGTCTTTTTCTTTGCTTAAGTAGCTCATAGTTTTTCGTGTTTTGATGTTAAAGATCTTAGACTATTAAACGTAAATCAAAATTAAATGTTTAAACATCGAATTGATATTTTGACTAATTATTTCCTTCAATAACTGATCTCATATCTAAGCATTTTCTTACTTTAGCTCTTTTATTTTATTTTAAATCACTTCTAATGAAACAATTTTACCTCTCTATTGTACTTTTAATTTTCATTTCATCTCAATCTATTGGTCAATTTAACCCTATCAAGGGATTTGATTATTCTTTATTAGAAAACAAGACGCTATGGGTCCCCAAATACAAAATAGGTGACAAGCAGTTCAGAAAGCTTATAAGAAAAGACAAAATGAAAGAGTTTGAAAGTCTATCTCGATCGGTAACTGAGCTCAATAATCTATGGGATAAGGTAATGAGTGGCTCATCTTACGATGCTACCGATTACATTATAAAAGACTACGACTACAGAAAATTCTTCAAAGATAGACCAGAAGATGGTATCGCTTTGGTATTTGTGGCACGTGAGTCTAACGGTGTTAGAAATATCTTTGCAGAAATGTATGTGGCTCAGCCGAAGAAAAGAATGATCGCTCAATCGCCCATTAATAATCTTGACATCACAGATGAGTACGACCTGAGGTTAATTATAAACATGCTTAATCAATCCCTCAACAGTGCGATGGAACTTGAGGAAGAGGGTGATAAATCCTTCCGTTCTATGCGAAATAAGTACAAACAAAATTTTGTAGAATTTTTCAATGAGATCGATAATAAAACATTCTTAGCACCTAAATACAACGATGTAAAAAAGAACAAAGAGCTAAAAGAAGCCTTATCTGCCTGGAGTATCTCTCCTTACAACATTGTACATGAAAATGAAATAAACAAAAAACGTAAAGAGAGTGCAGAATGCTGCTATTATTGGAAAAATATCCCATACTATGCAGGACTTATCACCTACAATATGAATATGATTGTGAGCACAGAAAGCGATGAAGTCCTTTTCGTATTCGTTGGTAAAAAGCGGCTTAAGTCTTCAAACATTGAGGAAGCTCAGAAAAAGATGATCAAAAGAGCTGAAAAGTACAGACGACAACTAGAAATGTAGAATTTATTAACTCTGATCCCGGCTTTATAGTCGGGGTTTTTCATTCATACACTTCCAAAAGCTGATGCAAATCTTCTAAAGTATTGGCCTCTTCTTTAGGCTTGTCTTTACGCCATCTCTTTATCCTCGGAAAACGCAGAGCAATACCGGATTTGTGTCTGGTTGATTTATTAATTCCTTCAAAAGCTATCTCAAATACCAGCTCGGGTGTTACACTTCTTACAGGGCCAAATCGATCAATGGTATTTCTTTTTACATACCTGTCTACTTCATTAATCTCCTTATCTGTAAGTCCGGAATATGCTTTTGTAAACGGCACAAGCTGCTCACCATCCCACACAGCAAAAGTATAATCGGTATATAAATTGGCTCTTCGGCCGTGACCTCTCATGGCATAGATCATAACGGCATCTACCGTCAGCGGCTCTACTTTCCACTTCCACCAATCTCCTTTTTTTCTACCTGATTGGTAAGTCGAGTCGGCACGTTTAACCATCAGCCCCTCACTGGCATACTGCCTTGAGTCTTCCCGCTCTTTATCAAGCTGCTGCCACTTCTCGAAATGCACTACTTCTGATATATGTAAGGCATCGGCCTCTGTATTGACTACAAGCCTTTCTAAAATTTCTCTTCTCTCTTTAAATGGTTTTTCGCGTATGTCTTCACCTTTCCACTCAAGTACGTCATAAGATTTGAATACAACAGGAGCTTTCTGCAAGATGTTTTTACTAAGATTTTTCCTACCTATACGAGTTTGCAGCAAGTTAAAAGGTAATGGGCTGCCATCTTTAAACGGTAATATCTCACCATCTAGCACTGTGCCATCCGGTAGCTTTTCTTTTAACGGCTCATATTCAGGATATTTATCTGTCACCAGCTCCTCGCCTCTTGACCACACGTAGATTTCTCCTCCTCTTACAATGATCTGCCCCCTTATGCCGTCCCACTTTCGCTCTACGATCCACTCCTCTGGTTTACCCAGACCCTCAGGCCCATCTTCAAGCGCATAGGCCAGGTAAAACGGGTAAGGTCTGCTTTTATCCTCACCGGGATCTTTCGACAAAATCAAATTTTCATAATCTGTGCTATCTGGTGACCAGTTGCCCATTAAGCGGTGAGCCAACATACTCTCCTCAATACCTGTATGTTTGGCCAGGGCTCTTGTCATAAGCTTTTGAGACACCCCCATCCTAAAACCTCCGGTAATTATTTTGTTGAAAATATACCGCTCGGTGGTACCCATACTCATCCAGGCATTTACGACTGCCTCTTTACGCTCCTCATCTGATTTATCTTTAAGCTCACGCAAACTGCTTATCCAATAGCTCAATGACTTTTCTTCCAGATTTTCAGCTACGGGAAGCGATAAAGCAATCGTTTCGGCCAAATCGCCCACTACATGATATGATTCCTCAAACAACCAGTTCGGTAAGTTGGCCAACTCAGCAGCCCACTCTCTCAGTTCTTTCGTTTTTACAGTTCTTTTGGGTCTTCGGTGGCTTAAAATTGCTATCGCCCAAATCTTATCTTCATCATCAGCTTCAGTAAAAAAATCGACTAAAGCCTGCACCTTTACGAGCGTTTTGGTGGTTTGGTCCAGTTGTGTAAACAGTGTAGAAAAATGCTTCATATATCAGACCTAGGCGTTTTGTTCTTCTTTCTCTTCTTTGGTAGTACTCTCGTTTACTTCTCCCAACTCACCTTCATACTGCGTTTCTACAACAGCGGCTTCAAGGCCTTTTTCTTGCAGCCATTTACTATAGATATGACTGTAACCATGCGTAACAAATACCCTCTCGGCTCCACTTTCTGTTACAGCAGTATTTAGGTCTTTCCAGTCTGCGTGGTCCGAAAGCACAAAGCCACGATCTACTGCCCTACGTCTGCGAGCTCCCCTCAGTGCCATCCAGCCAGAAGCAATGCCAACTGAGAATGGCCTGAATTTCTTTACCCAGGGGCTCCCAATGGCTGAAGGGGTAGCCAACTACAATATTGCCTTTAAATTCTTTTGGATCGATATCCTGAGTAACTCGCACAGTTGGCTTGAGCGCCACACCTTGATTTCTGATCACTTCATTTACATTTTCAACAGCACCGTGAGTATATATTGTGCCAATGCCTTCATCTAAATGCTCAATGATTCTTTGTGCTTTACCAAGTGCATAACCTGTAAGTATCGTGACCTTGCCAGCCTCCTTATTTTGTTGCCACCAGGCATTTACATCGGCAAAAACTTCTTTCTGTGGTGCCCACTTGTATATCGGCAAACCAAAGGTTGATTCTGTAATGAAGGTGTTACACTTTACAGGTTCAAACGGCTCAGAAATACCGTCATTTTCTAATTTATAGTCACCAGATACCACCCAGACTTCACCTTTATATTCTACCCTAATTTGTGCCGAACCTACGATATGACCGGCCGGATGAAAAGAGAATTTAACATCATTGATCTGAGTGACTTCTCCAAAATCAACCACCTCCAGGTTTATGTCTCCTAACCGCTGATAAATCACCGGTGCAGCTGCTTTAGTTGATAAATAATGCTTATGCCCCCATCTGCTATGGTCGGCATGTCCATGTGTGATGAGCGCTTTTTTTACAGGCTTCCAGGGGTCGATGTAAACATCGGCTTGTCGGCAATAGATGCCTTTTGATGTAAAGGTGAGTAACATTATCAATCAAACACCTCTAGCCACTAAATGTTGTTTTGCTACAGTTCGCTGTCCTCTCCGTACTCGAGGCTTACAACTTTTACCTGATTTGCATTGAGATAGGTCACAATATAGAGATTATCATAATCTGAATCGTCAAGCTGTTGGTATCGCTCTTCGCCTACGAGTTTGTTGAGTACAGTAGGCGTTGTATTGGAGTGACCAGAAAACAATAAAGTTTTACCTCGATTGTCATTTACTAACTCCATCACCTCATCTAGTTTAGATGGATTGTACTCTTTTACCTCAATATTCTTTGCTTCTGCCAGATACCTGACGGTTTCGCGTGTACGCACAAAGGGCGTTGAATAGATATGATCAATGTCCATGTCTTTTAAAACCCGCGCCAGCTCTGCAGATCTGGCAACACCCTCATCAGTCAAAGCCGGGTCGCTACCCTGATCTTTTGCCTTCTCGGCATGCCTCACCAATATAATCGTTGTGATTTCCTGCGCTGTAGTGCTGCAGCCAGATAACAAAATCAGGCTTACTAGAAATAATGATACTCTTATATTATGCATATTACTTTCTTTTTGCTTTTACTTCTTCGGGCACATCACAGCCTTCTGTTCTGCGGGTATCTGTGATGTGAAATATCTTCCATCCTTCATCTGTCTTAAATAACTGAAAAGCATCTACTCCACAGTGATGAAAGTCTTTCCCCAGATAGAACGCATAATCAGTCCAGACCTGCGCCAACCTGTCGTCAATCTTTATTTCTGTATTATAGATAGGCTCGTCTAATACTTTATCTCGAGGTGTACCAATCGCTACTAAAAAATTTTGAAGACTACCTTTTTGCAGCATCGGCTTACCCGATTTATCGTAAGTAGCAGTAAACATCTGAGCATCTTCAGTAAAGGTTTCTTTTACCATAGCACTATCACCTGCTCTCATGCCATCAAAGAG